>NZ_JBGTZC010000005.1:0-78448 GCF_041807725.1 Streptococcus sp. E17BB | reverse complement strand
TTTATTTCTTAGCTCATAGAGATTTAATTTATCTTCGTAGCTCAATTTCATAAAAAAGCACCCCATTCGTTAGATTATCTGTCTAACTTTTGGGGTGCGGTTCACTGGCGGTAGGGAGAGTTTTTATATAGAAATCAGAGATAGTCTCTTGTACAATATGCTATATTTAATCAAGACGATTCTACTAGGCTTTGTGAGGATAGTAGCGGATAGCTCTAGTTTCTTCATCAATACGATGATGGCGTCAGCTGAGTATAAGACCTGCTCAAATTTTCAGGCGTGGGAGTGAAACAGTCTGAGAAACGATTTTAGCCCGAGCCCTAGAAAGTTGACAGGTGAGGAAAAATCGAATGCTACAAATTGCCAACTGAGACCCACTCTCCTTAAGATGATTCAACTCTGTATCGGCAACTTTAACAGAGCAACTTAGAACGACAACGTATGCTCACTGGCGGAAATCAAAAAACGAAGCGACCTCTCTAGGTATCTAGAGAAATCACCTCGCTATGAAATCATAATCATCTGTCTCAGTCATCTGTTTTTACTCAAAAGAGATATAGACCTGCTAGCACAAGGAGACTTGACAGCGCTCCCAGTGACCAGAGGAAGGCATCAACCTGCCATTCACTCCACTTATCCCCTTTGCCTGACAAGCCACCGAGTTCAAGGTGATGATGAAAGGGGGTCATGCGGAAAATACGTCGCCCTTCACCATATTTCTTCTTGGTGTATTTGAAGTAGGTAACCTGTAACATAACTGAAAGGGTTTCAATCACATAGACAAGACCAATCAGTAGCAAGGTCCACTCTTGGCGCAAGGTAATGGAAATAGACGCTAATAAGGCACCCAGAGCAAGGCTCCCCACATCTCCCATGAAAACCTTGGCAGGCTTTTTATTAAAGACAAAGAAGCCCAGAAGACCACCTACCACAGTCAGATTGAGCAAAAGAACATCAAACTGCTTTTGCTGCACAGCGATGACACTATAAGCCAGAAGACTAACCACCACCGAAATTGACGACAGACCATCGATGCCATCTGTCAGGTTAACCGCATTTGAAAAACCAACCAACCAAAACAAGAGAAATGCCAGATAAAAGATGCCAAGATGAAGCTCAATCCCCAAAATATTGAGACTATCTGTACCGCTCGGTAGCACATGCACCAGATAAAACACGAGACCACCAAAAATCTGTAAGGCTAACTTTTGCTTCGGTGTCAGGCCTTCGTTGATTTTTTTGAAAATTTTCAGAAAATCGTCCAAAAACCCGATAGTGCCGTAAATGAAAAGCACCAGCAGATTGCCAAAAATCGCCCCCAACTGAGGTGTTCCCTTATAAAGAAGCGCACCAAAAATACCTGCTACCAAGAGAGAAACGAGGATAAAGACAGTGCCTCCCATAGTAGGGGTCCCAGCTTTTTCAAGATGCTGTTTCACATCGGCGTGCATCTGCTGACCACCGATTTTTTTGAGCTTGTAAAACCTCATAAACGAGGGCATAAGGAGCACCACTAGCCCAAAAGCTACTAGTCCTGCCACAATACCTGCAATCATCATTATTCCTTTCATCTAATCATCACCAAGTGTAACGATTAATTTTTTCACCGTTGACAAGGTCGTCCCTAAGGCCTGATTTTGTTTAACCACACGACCAGTTCCCTTGATTTCTAGTTCAATCCCTGTCCACTCTGCAAACAGCTTGACATTTTCTTCGGTCCAGCCATAAAGATCTGGCATGGTGTCGAATTTGTTGGTCAAGAGCAAAATCTGATGACCTGGTGCCAAGTCTGTTCCTTCCTGAGCTGACACCTTACTAATTTTATTACCATTTCCTAAAATAACAGGGTGTAGCAAGTGACGCCGCAATTCATCTGCTGTATCACCTGGGTTTTCGCCTTTTAATTTAGGCAGTTTGTAGGCTGTCACTTCTGTCTCATTCGAGTGGTCAGTTGTATCAAGACTATCTTTGATAAACATGGCTTCTTCCAAAATTGGGTTTATCAGGTTTTGCCAGTAAAGACCTGACCACCTCTCACGAGGCTGCTGAATGGTTGTGTACATGATAAACTCCGGATCCTCAGCAGGCAACATGGCAACCACCGAGTGGATATAGTCATTCTCTCCAGTCAAATAACCACCGCCATCTGGATTGGCAATTTCAGCAGTTCCTGACTTAACTGCAATCGAGTAACCATTGACCCGAATCAGAGGACCGCCCGCACTAGGGTAGAACATGGTTCCAAAGTAAGGATCTGTGCCCACTTGTACCATATACTCAAGTGTTTGATCAGTAGCTTCCTTGGATACAGGATTACCCATCACTTCAGTTGTTGCAACACGGTTGGTGTCCGTATTAGGATCGTACAGACGTTTGATAAACTGCGGTTGCACCATGACACCATCGTTTGAGATGGCTGTAAAGGCACGCAACATTTGGAGCTGAGTCACAGAAATCCCCTGCCCAAAGGAACTCATCGCATAAGTCACAATATTATCCGCAGGAAGCAGACCTGTCGCTTCTCCACCGATACCAATCCTTGCTGGCAGGCCAAAACGGAATTTTTCAAGGTAGTTCAGCCAGCGGGCATCTCCTAGTTTTTGCTGTAAAATCGTCATCCCGATATTGCTGGAAAATGGCAGAGCATTAGCAATCGTCATGTAACGTCCCTCACTGACACCTGAATTGACATCCCAGTCCTTAATGATGGCATCTGCAATCTGGATTTGATTGTTAAAATAGGCTTGGTTTGGGTCAAACACTCCTGCATCAATAGCTGATGCTGTCGTTATGGTCTTAAGTGTAGAACCTGGTTCATAATTGGTCTGGTAAAGGACGTTATTCCACGAGAAGCCCTCTGCATCCAGACCTTCCTTGGTGTCCGAATTAAAGCTAGGGCGTTGAGTTGTTGCCAAAATTTGCCCTGTTTTGGCATGGATTAAGGTTGCACTGGCAAAAACACCATTGGCTTTGGATTGAAACTCATCCATAGCTGTTTCAAGGTTAATCTGTAAAGGTGCTGATAAGGTTGTATAAACATCTTGCCCATCTTTGACTTGCCGTTTGACCTGACCAGTGCCTAATTGGGGTAAACCGGCGCGATCCTTTTCATAAATAACGATACCGTCTTGCCCCGCTAGGATACTGTTGAGCGAAGCCTCCATGCCTGTTGTACCGATAAGGCTTTTACTGCCATCTTTATTTTCTTGTTGCTGTGCCAAGCCGATAAACTGAGAAGCAAAAGCACCGTTTGGGTACATTCGATTAGCACTGCCTGTAAAATGAACTCCCTGAATCTCACGTTCTTTCAGAGCGTCAGTAATGGCTCTCATATTGCTGTAGGAGATGTTGCTCCCTCCGACACCAAAAGAAACCTGAACGAGCCCATCTTGACTGAGCTGGCTGATGGTGTAGTCTTTTTCGATACCTAGAACATCATGAAAAACATCTGCAACAGCCTGAAAATGTTTGCTTTCAACATACAGAGGCTTCTCATCAACATCTATGTGCTTTTTATCAATCACAGCATGGACAGTGTAAGTCGTTGAGGCTTCTGCAATCGGCACTCCATTACGGTCATAAATTGTTCCCCGCTTAGCAGGAATGAGTTGCTCAACTTGGTGAACCTGTTTAGCAAGTTCAGATAACTTGACCCCAAACTTGCTGTCTGTTCCGATAATCACTGCAAAATTGATAATGAAAACAAAGAAAATCACAATGGTCAACATCATCAGATTTTGTGCGACACGTTTCCTGTTTTCTTTTGGCGTTTGGCGACGATCCGTCAAGACAAAACTCAAGAACCATTTCTTAAA
The DNA here is from genome assembly GCF_041807725.1 of Streptococcus sp. E17BB. Lineage (NCBI taxonomy): Bacteria > Bacillati > Bacillota > Bacilli > Lactobacillales > Streptococcaceae > Streptococcus > Streptococcus sp. E17BB. The sequence goes on along the minus strand of NZ_JBGTZC010000005.1, from coordinate 74,633 downwards.
TCTATTCATGCTTAATCCACTTTCTGTAAATTACCACTTTGTGTTTTTATATCTGATTTGGTCACAATGTCGGTAATGCGTTCCAGCCGTGTTAATTCATTGACTTCTTGCTTGGCATCGTTCAACTCATCCTTCTGGTCATTGATCTTGTTGTTGAGAACAGTAATATCTTGTTGTAGTTGCTGATGTCGAATTTGCATGTAAACCACACTTACTGCCATAATAATCCCAGTGATAACCAGACACAGGTAAAAGGTCTTCTCAATTCTTGAAAAGGTTCTAATCTTATCCCCCAGCACTCGTCTGAGGTCCTCAGTATACTTTTCCTTAGCCATTTGCTTTACTTCCTTATTTTTTCAGCCACCCGTAATTTTGCGGAATGGGCTCGATTGTTTGTCATCAATTCAGCCTCAGATGGTAATATCGGTTTTCTATTGATCAAGCGAACCATGGGCTGGAGGTCTTCTGGGATAAAGGGGAGACCTTTTGGTACTTCAACAGTTGAGGCCTCCTTAAACAACTGTTTGGTCAGTCGATCTTCTAAGGAGTGGAAGGTGATGACGGAAATTCTTCCCCCAACAGCTAGCAGTTCCAAGGCCTGCTGAATAGAGGCATCTGCTGCACCTAATTCATCATTGACCTCGATTCGAATAGCCTGAAAAATTTGCTTAGCAGGATGCCCTTTTTTCTTGAGTTCTTTAGCTGGTTTGGCAGATTTGATGATATCCGCCAGTTCTGTTGTGGTCTCGATTGGTTTGACTTGCCTGATTTGCTCGATTTTTCTGGCAATCTGTTTGGCAAATTTATCCTCACCATACTTGAAAAAAATCCTTACTAAATCATGGTAGTCATAACCATTAACCACATCATAGGCAGAAAAAGCTTGGTCGCGGTTCATCCGCATATCTAACGGCGCATCTTTTTTATAGGAAAATCCTCGCTCCCGCTCATCCAACTGCGGACTAGATACCCCTAAATCATATATAATGCCATCGATTTCTGCCACACCATGTGCTGCTAAAGCCTGCTTCAACTGGCGAAAATTGGCTCGGATAAAGGTCACCTGCCCTTTTTCAACGTATGGCTTAAGTCTTATCATTGCATGGTCGATTGCTGCCTGATCTTGGTCAAAGCAATACAAATGCCCCTTATCACTCAGTTGAGATAAGAGGTAACTGGAATGCCCAGCGCCACCCAAGGTCGCATCAACATAGACACCGTCAGGCTTAATAGCAAGACTATCCACAGTCTCTTTTAGAAGTACTGTCACATGATGAAATTCTACTGTCATAACCTTTATTGTACCATATTTCCAATTTTTTATAAAAGGAAAGGCTGAGTTTTTGACGTAGCAATGAATTTGTCATGTTTTCGATAAGGCATTGTTATCACAGCCAATGTCAGTTTTGACCAGCGACTCTACGAAAGCCTCTGAATCTGCTGACAAACTTTTCACCACAACACTAAAAAATTTGGCTTTAGACAATCAAAGCCAAATCTCTTTATATATTTGTTACTTCATCATATTAGACTAAGACACCGAGAGGCCGCTCAGCTATTTCCAAAACTCATCAAAAATTGTAATCGGCAGATGGCGTTTGTGCTGGGTCTTATGCCACCAATTTTCAATAATCTGGCGGTCTTGCTCTGCGATGGTCTTACCTTCAAGGTAGTCGTCAATAGCCGTGTAGGTGACACCGAGCGCCACTTCGTCAGCCTGCTGAGGCTTGTTTTCTTCGAGGTCTGCAATGGGGACTTTGTTGTAGAGAGCAGGGTCTGCTCCTAGTTCTTGCAAGAGTTGCTTGCCTTGCCGCTTATTGAGACGAAAGAGAGGCAGAATGTCTGCGCCACCATCGCCAAACTTGGTAAAGAAACCTGTGATATTCTCAGCAGCATGATCCGTTCCGATGACGGCACCCTTGTTATCTCCTGCAATTGCGTACTGGGCAATCATGCGCATTCTGGCCTTGATGTTGCCCTTATTGAAGTCTGAGATGTACTGTCCAGCTGCTGCTAAACCAGCAACAATGCCATCAACCCCTTCCTTGATATTGACCGTCAGGGTTTGGTCCGGTTGGATAAAGGCTAAGGCTTTTTGAGCATCTGCTTCATCTGCTTGGATACCATAAGGCAGACGCACAGCGATGAACTGATAACTGTCATCGCTTGTCTCCTGACGGAGCTCTGCGATGGCGAGCTGGGCCAGGCGCCCAGCGAGGGTCGAATCCTGCCCACCTGAAATGCCCAATACCAAACTTTTAAGAAAGGGGTGTTTGCGCAGATAAGCCTTTAGAAAGTCGATGGAGCGGCGAATTTCTGCTGCAGGGTCGATAACAGGTTTGACCCCTAATTCCTTGATAATCTCGTCTTGTAAACTCATTGCCCGTTCTCCTTTGCTTGTTCTTGTGCTTTCTTGCGGAGGTCATCGATAATCTTCATCTTGTTATCCCAGACGTCTTGAGCGAGGTCAACTGGATAAGGCTGCGGGTTGAGAATCCGCTTGTACTCGTCCCAGAGTTGGTCGTATTGCTGGCGGCTGTACTCTTTAATCTCCTCAAGGCTCGGCAGGTCATAGACCAGCTCACCGTCTTTGAAGATGTCAATCAAGAGCGGTCTGGCTTCGAACTCACGCACCGTCTTATTGATGTAGGTGTAAACGGGATGGAACATAAAAATCTCATCCATACTGGTCACATCGACATCGGCATAGGTGATGTAGTCCCCTTCTGACTTGCCTTTGGCACAGCTGGTGATGCGCCAGACTTGTTTCTTACCTGGTATGGAGACTTTTTCGGCATTGCTGGAGAGCTTGATGGTATCAACCATGCGCCCTTCGTCGTTTTCGATGGAGACAATCTTATAAACCGCACCAAGAGCTGGCTGGTCATAGGCAGTAATCAGTTTGGTGCCGACGCCCCAGACATCAATTTTGGCCTTTTGCATCTTGAGGTTGAGGATGGTATTCTCATCGAGGTCGTTTGAGGCGTAGATTTTAGCATTTGGGAAGCCAGCATCGTCTAGCTGTTGACGGACTTTCTTAGACAGGTAGGCCATATCACCCGAATCCAGTCTCACTCCTTTAAAGTTAATCTTATCCCCGAACTCTTTAGCGACATCGATGGCCGCAGGCACCCCAACTCGAAGGGTATCATAGGTGTCAACTAGGAAAACACAGTCGTAGTGGGTCTCGGCATAGGCCTTAAAGGCCTTGTAATCATCACCATAAGTCTGGACCAAAGCGTGAGCATGGGTTCCAAGGACAGGAATGCCAAAAATCTTGCCTGCCCGCACATTGCTGGTTCCGTCAGCCCCACCGATAACAGCTGCTCGTGTTCCCCAGATGGCAGCGTCCATCTCCTGAGCCCGACGTGTTCCAAATTCCAACAGCGGCTCATCTTCGATAACAGCCTTAATCCGAGCTGCCTTGGTCGCAATCAAGGTCTGGAAATTGATGATGTTGAGCAGGGCGGTCTCAATCAACTGGCAATGGGCTAGCGGGCCTTCAATCTGCACCAAGGGCTCATTGGCAAAGACCAAGTCCCCCTCACGCGTCGACCGAACCGTTAGCTGGAGCTTGAAGTCTGTTAGATAAGCCAGATAGTCCTCATCATAGCTCATCTCCCGCAGATAAGCGATGTCTGTCTCCGTAAAACGTAAATTCTGCAGGTACTTGACCAAGCGCTCCAAGCCTGCAAACACGGCATAACCATTGTTAAAGGGGAGCTTTCGGAAGTAAGCCTCAAAGACCGCATGCTTGTTGTGAATACCTTGCTTAAAATAGACTTGCATCATGTTAATCTGGTACAAATCCGTATGCAGGGTTAAACTGTCATCTGGGTATAGCATATTTTCTCCTTTTCTGGACATAGCAGAGCTAGTTTTCACCTCACCATTATACCAAAAATAGCCCAAAAGGGCTATTTTTGTGAACTTTTACTCAATAACAAGAACAGGCTCTTTTATCCGTGTTCCACAATGTACTGATAAGCCTGCTGACCAGCGATGGCGCCATCACCCACAGCAGTTGTAATCTGACGCAGGTGTTTTTGACGAACATCACCGATGGCAAAAATTCCAGGTACCACTGTACGCATCAGCTCATCTGTCACAATCCACCCTTGCTCATCTGTAATGCCAAGACCGTCAACCATACCTGAAACCGGGTCTAGACCAACATAGATAAAGACCCCGCCAAAGGCATGTTCAGACAGCTCACCAGTTTTGACATTCTCCACCAAAACACTATCAACCTTGATGTCACTGCCTTTAATTTCCTTAACGACACTGTCCCAGATAAACTTAATCTTATCGTTAGCAAAGGCTCTGTCTTGCAAAACTTTTTGGGCACGAAGTTCATCACGTCGGTGAATAATGGTCACACTAGAAGCAAATCGTGTCAGAAAGAGGGCTTCTTCAACAGCAGAGTCTCCACCACCGACAACCAATAGGTCTTGTCCTCGGAAGAATGCCCCATCGCAGACCGCACAGTAGGAGACCCCACGGCTAGTATAGGTATCCTCACCAGGTGCTCCCAAGAGACGGTGCTTGGCTCCTGTCGCCACAATGACTGTCTTCGTCTCATAGGTCGTGTCAGCTGTTTTCACCAATTTATGGTCACCCTTGTCCTCAATACCAGTGACAATACCGTAAAGGTTTTCAACACCCATTTTTTCTAAGGGTTCGTGCATTTTCATGGACAATTCTGGTCCTGTAATCAGGTCAAAACCTGGGTAGTTTTCAATGTCCAAGGTGTTATTCATCTGACCACCAGGTGCCCCCTGCTCAATCAGTGCTGTTTTTAAGTTACTACGTGCTGCATAGAGGGCAGCAGTCATGCCCGCAGGCCCACTACCAATAATAATCGTATCGTACATATCGTTTACTTCCCTATTTATTTTTAAGATTTCACCATTAACAAAATAGCCATAAAGGCGAAGGCCATGACCGGAATCGTCATCAGCAGCATAAGAGACAGCTCATAAAGCACTCGACGGCGTTGTTTTTGACTATCGTCCAATCCCCTAGCCGCGCGGTAGAGTAACCATAGCCCTCCCAGAACAACTGCTGTTATCGCCGAAAGCCCCAGCCCTTGTAAATAAAAACCAAAAATCTCTGACAGCATGTCCTTGTCTCCACATCATAAAAATACTCACTAAAAAGGAGTATTCTCATTATATCAAAACTTCTTGCTTTTTTCGACTAATTAAAATTCTTCTTATAGTTAGCGAAAAACTCTCTTGTTCGCTCATGTTTCGGCTGGTTAAAAATCTGATCTGGCGTGCCTTCTTCCAAAATTTTCCCTTTTTCAAGGAAAAATACCTTATCTGCCACTTCGTAAACAAAGCCCATGTCGTGACTGACCAAAATCATGGTTTGACCGTTCTTGGCTGCTGCTGCGATGGATTTTTCAACTTCACCGACCAGCTCAGGGTCAAGGGCTGAGGTGGGCTCGTCCAGAAGCAAGACATCAGGTTTCATAGCCAGTGCCCGAGCAATAGCAACCCGCTGTTTCTGACCGCCAGAGAGATGTTTGGGGTAGTGCCCCATACGGTCGGCTAGGCCGACTTTTGCCAACTCTTCTTTGGCGATAGCTGTCGCTTCTTCGTCGGAGAGTTTCTTGACCAGTTTAAGGCCTTCTTTAACATTATCAAGGGCCGTCCGACGTTCAAAGAGGTTGAATTGCTGGAACACCATGGCTAATTTGCGACGCAAGGTCAACACCTGTTCCTTACTAATCTTGCCGAAATCAACGGTAAAACCGTCAATGTCAATACTGCCTGTGTCAGGCTTTTCCAAGTAATTGAGCGACCGTAAAAAGGTCGATTTACCTGCTCCTGATGCACCGACCAGGGCGATAACCTCCCCTTTCTCGATGGTCAAATTGAGATTGTCCAAGACAGTTTGTCCAGAAAATTCCTTTGAGAGGTTGCTGATTTTAATCATGTACTCGTCCTCCTTCCACACGGTCTGGTGACTTGATTTCCATCTTCTTCTCGAGCAAACGACCGATATTTTCGATGATAATGCTAATCCCCCAGTAAATCAAGGCAACAGAGATGAAGCGCTCGAAATAACGGTAGTCACTCCCACCCAGAATCTGAGCTTGAGCAAACATTTCGACAATCCCAGCGTTAAAAGCTAGCGATGTGCCCTTGGTCAAACCAATCAGGGTATTGATGAGTGTGGGTGTTGCGACCACCGCCGCATGGGGAATGATCACCCGGCGATAGACCTGCGCCTCGGTCATCCCAAGACTCCTTGCCGCTTCAATCTCACCAGGATTGACCGACAAAATTGCTGCCCGAAGCGTCTCACTAGTATAAGCCGCTTCATTAAAAGCAAAAGCAGTGATGGCAAAAACCTGTGCAGGAATATCGTTAATATTAAAGTTAAACCCATACTTCGTATTGATGGCTTTGAGCACCAGCGGAATCCCGTAGTAGGTCAGCATAAGTTGCACCAGAACGGGCGTCCCCCGCAAAAAACTCACAAAAACCGCTTGGATTGGGTAAAGCACCTTGACCCGATTGATTTTGACGATGGCAAATAGCAGAGCTAGTACCAAGCCGAAACATGCTCCTGCAAACGTCAGCCCCAAGGTCACAGGGAGACGTTCTAAAATCTTTGGCAGGGCATCAAATACCGCTCGCCAACTAAATAATTTACCAGCTGGAATCCATTCTAAAAACTCCTGATACCATGCTGGTACGGCTACTAAAAACATAGGATAGGTTCCTTTCTAACGTTCCAAAAGTTTACATGGAACTGCTACTAATTATACTAGTCTATCACATTCTTCCTCTATTTTCTAATAGTTAGTTCTAATAGACACGATAGGAAAATCTTATGAAGAAAAAACCAGATGCCACCGCATCTGGTTTGTAAAGATAAACAAGTGATCACCTAAACCCATGAAAAGCACTGGCTAAATAGCCTAACATGCCATTTTTGGTCGCCTGATTGCCCTCTCTTTCCTTGAAATTTTCCCAAACTTGCCGCTCCTCAGGGGGTCAAGCGAATGACCTTTTTAATCACCAAATCAGCAAAACTCTGACGAGCCTTTCCAAGTCTAGTTTCCAAGACCAGTCCGTGATACTTCTCTTGTTTCACGATGGCAATGGTCTCTTATAAGAACTGAGTAACCTGATCATCCACCTCTTGATTGTCGACTGTCCGCATCGACAGGACAATAACTTTCGATCACTCTAAATCCAATAACACTAATTATTTGGTCATTTTATCACCTTTTCTAGGGAATGTCTGTTCTGTCATAAGCAACTGCTATCATTAGTCCACATCTTTAGCAATTTTTACCGAATTAGCAAGTCCAACGGCATATTGTTGATTGATTTTTTTGATGCGATCAGGCTCTGAATCAGTTTTTAATTAGCGCAAAAACCTGTCCTCCGACCTAGGCTCTAAGAGTAAATGGGTCAACTGATTTGCCAAATGACTTTTTTGATTATTCAACAATATGATAATCATAAGTTGAATAATTGCAATTCCCATCCAAACCAAGTACCGTTCCATAGCGAACACCACCTTCCTATTGTAATAGATTGCTTTTATTATGATCCCAAAAGAGGCTTGTTTCCAATGATTGTGTTACCACTTTCTATCAGCAACAACAAAAAGATTGAAGAATAGGCTCAAACGCCACCTCTTCAATCTTTATTTGTTTTCTTCACATTCAGGAAAAACAACTTAAAAACTTTGCTTTTTAGCTTTGCGCTCGGCTCTGCCTTTGGCACGAGCTTCAATGCGTTTTTCCTTACGGCGTTTTTCTTTGACCGCCCACTGGATTTTTTTCTTGTAGCCTGGTTTGATTTTCTTCTTTTTCTTTTTAACCAAACCAATCATCTCGATGTCGAGTTTCTCATGAGATTTTTCCCGATTGACTCGACGATCGCGGTCGTAGGTATCAATGATTTCGCCATCTTTGATGGTTTTTGGTGTAAACGTCACGCCAAGTTTCTCTAGCTCACGAATATCGCTGTCATCGCTCGGGTGATAGAGGGTGATAGCTGTGCCGCGCAAGCCATTGCGACCCGTTCGCCCCACTCGGTGAACAAAGAAGGACAAATCTTGAGGAATGGCATCATTGATGACGTGACTGACCCCCTCAATGTCGATACCGCGCGCTGCTAAATCAGTCGCTACGATGTACTCGTAGTCTAAGTGCTTGACCTGCGCCATAATGCGTTTGCGCTCACGGGGCTGAATGCCACCATGGATTTTAGCTACCTTGAGCCCATTGGCGACCAGATAGCCGTGAAGGTCGTCCGCTCGCTCCTTGGTGTTGACGAAAATCATGGCCAAGTAAGGCTGTAGAGTCTTTGCAATCGCCAAAATCTGAGCATTCTTATCCCGCCCTTTGGTGGAGACCAGCCAGTTGTCAATGGTGTCTGCGATGACTGTTTTGGTCTTGATTTGCTCCATGACAGGGTTGGTTAGGTATTTTTTGAGAAAGGGCTGGAGCTTCTGTGGAATCGTCGCTGAGAAGACCAGGATTTGCACCTGCTTGGGCAGGCTAGCCGCGATCTTATCTACCGTGTCTAAGAAGCCCATGTCTAAGGTCATATCGGCTTCGTCCACGACAAAGGTATGTGCCTTATGGATACCCAAATCACCTGATTTGACCAAGTCATAAATCCGACCCGGCGTCCCGATGACAATGTGAGGCTGGCTACTAGTTAGCTTCTCAATTTGGCGGAGTTTATCTGTGCCACCGACATAGTTGACCACCCGAATCTCCTCAGCCGAGTGTGTTGCAATCTGACGAGTAGCTTGGTAAATCTGGGTTGCCAGCTCTCGAGACGGTGCTGTGATGACCACCTGTACGTGGTCCACCGCTGGATCAATCTTTTCAAAAATAGGCAAGAGGAAAGTGTGGGTCTTACCGGAACCAGTCTTTGACTCGCCGACCAAGTCGCGACCCGAACGCACCACAGGAATCAGCTTTTGCTGCACTCCTGTCGGCTGAATAAAGTTCACCTCGTCCAACGCTACTTGGATAAAGGGCTTAAAATTAAAATCCTTAAATGACATGATAACCTCGTTTCTTTGTCTTCTATTATACCATACTTTGCATGAGAAAGATACGGACGTAGGTTTGAGTTCCAAAGACTTACTGGAATATCACTTGCCATATCATGAGCTAAGATATCGTTTTTCTGAAATCAAAAGAAGCATAACATCGCTACCTGTTAAAAACGATTCCTACTTTTATAGCTATTCACCAATAATGCAAGTCTACTATCATTTTCTCACGAGTAGCTATCCTGCACAACTGAGTAGCAAAAAAGACTGAAGAAAACAGTCTAAACGACTTTTTCTCAAGTCTGAGAGCGGGACTCAATCGGTCATTGATTAGTAGTTGATACCTCCCCACCTGTCAAATATCTAGGGTTCGGGCTAAAACGATCTCTCCCAGACCGTTTTTGACACTTGCTCAGCAAGTTTCATTTCCCGATAAAAAGGCATCCTGACCTTTTTATCCCACCTCCGCATGGCTTCAACAGTTAAGAAGTGGCGATTTGAGGTTTGAAATTTGGGAAATATTGCTTTCCTCATTCGTTAGGGCTGTTCAGGTGATGACACCAGAACATTAGAGAGTAGAGTTGCCACCTTCAAGGCACAGGCACCTTGAAGCACTCAACCACTGCGTCTAACTTTGTTAACAATAACAAAAAGGGAAGGTTAGGACATTTGTCCCAGCCTCTGCACTACTATAAATTCTCACCAACAGCTGCCAGTAAGTCCGCTATCTTGCTAGCGTCAGCTCCTCCTGCCATGGCCATGTCTGGCTTGCCGCCACCACGACCGTTGATGATAGGAGCGAGCGCCTTAACCAGATTGCCAGCGTGGGCGTTTGCTGACTTGCTAGCGACAAGGAGGTTTACCTTGTCTCCGATAGCCGCTACCAGAACCAAGACATCTGAGTAGTCTCCCTGCTTCCAATTGTCTGCAAAAGTGCGAAGAGCCCCTACATCAGCAACATCAACTTGACTAGCAATGTAGTGAAGATCGTTTGCTTCCTTGACCTCCTTAAAGAGGTCACCAGCTGCCGCTGCTGCAGCTTTTTCTTTCAGACTGGCATTTTCTTTTTGCAACTCACGGAGGTCGGCTTGCAGGCTAGCGACCTTATTTGGCACCTCTTTCAGTTGCGGAGCTTTCAAGGTTGCCGCAATGGTCTTGAGGGCGTCCTCTTGCTCACGGTAAGCCAAGAAGGCTTCGCGACCTGTCACCGCTAGGAGACGACGAGTTCCAGAGCCGATTCCCTCTTCTTTGACAATCTTGAAGAGGCCGATTTCAGCGGTATTGCCGACATGGGTTCCCCCACAAAGCTCGATGGAATAGTCGCCAATGGTCACGACACGCACAACCTTGCCGTACTTCTCGCCAAAGAGAGCCATGGCTCCCATGCCTTTTGCCGTCTCCACATCCGTTTCAACGGTCACAACAGGAAGGGCCTCCCAAATTTTCTCATTAACCTGCTCCTCGATACGGCGGAGCTCTTCTGCTGTCACCGCCTCAAAGTGGGTAAAGTCAAAGCGAAGGAAACCAGCTTCGTTAAGGGAGCCTGCTTGGGTCGCATGCTCACCGATGATGTCGTGGAGGGCTGCATGGAGCAAGTGCGTCGCAGTATGGTTTTTCTCCACCGCCTGACGGCGTGCCTTATCAATCTCCAGCACATAGCTTGTACCAACAGACAGGCTAGCCAATACTTCTACGGTGTGGAGCGGCTGTCCATTCGGCGCCTTTTGGACATCAATGACCTTCGCCACCGTGTCACCCTTGTCATTTTTAATCACACCGTGGTCAGCCACCTGACCACCCATCTCCGCATAAAACGGCGTTTGCTCAAAGAGCAACAGCGCTTGTCCCTCAGAGATGGCTTCTGTCCTTTCATTGTCAGCGATGATGACAGAGAGCGGGCTCGTCAAGCTAGTCTCTCCGTAGATAAAGGTGGATGGCTCAACCAGCGCAGCCAACGTCTCGTTTTGCATGCCCATAGAGCCACCTTTTACCACGCTAGCACGAGCGCGGTCTTGCTGCTCTTTCATGGCTGCCTTGAAGCCCTCGTGGTCAATGGCAAAGCCAGCATCCTCTGCCAATTCTTCGGTCAACTCAACAGGGAAACCATAGGTGTCATAGAGTTTGAAAATATCCTGACCAGACACGGTGGCCTGCCCTGCTTTTTTCAAATCTGCCAAGAGCTCTTCCAAGTGAACAGACCCTGCGTCAATGGTGCGAGCAAAAGTTTCTTCTTCTCGCTTGACAATTTTCTCAATGAAGTCACGTTTTTCAGGGATTTCTGGGTAGTAGCTCTTCATGATCTCGCCCACTGTCACGACCAGCTCGTAAAGGAAGGGCTTATCAATGCCGAGACGGCGACCGTGCATGACCGCACGACGGAGGAGGCGACGAAGAACGTAGCCACGCCCTTCGTTTCCAGGCAGAGCCCCATCACCGATGGCAAAACTGAGGGCACGGATATGGTCAGCGATAACCTTGAAGCTCATGTTGTCGCCATCAGGGTCATAGGTCTTACCAGACATGACTTCCACTCGCTCGATAATCGGCAGGAAGAGGTCGGTCTCAAAGTTGGTCTTAGCCCCTTGGAAAATGGAGACCAGACGCTCCAGACCAGCTCCCGTATCGATGTTTTTATTTGGCAGTTCCTTGTACTCGCTGCGTGGAACCGCAGGATCAGCGTTGAACTGGGACAGCACCACATTCCAAATCTCGATGTAACGGTCGTTTTCAATGTCCTCTTCCAGCAGGCGAATCCCGATGTTTTCTGGGTCAAAGTCTGTTCCACGGTCAAAGAAAATCTCTGTGTCTGGTCCTGATGGTCCAGCACCGATTTCCCAGAAATTATCCTCCAGAGGAATCAGGTGGCTAGGGTCAACCCCCAGCTCAATCCAGCGATTGTAAGAATCCGTATCCGCAGGATAATAAGTCATGTAGAGCTTGTCCAAAGGCATAGCAAACCAGTCTGGGCTGGTCAAGAGCTCAAAGGCAAAAGCAATGGCCTCATCACGGAAATAATCCCCAATAGAAAAGTTGCCCAACATCTCAAACATGGTGTGGTGACGAGCGGTCTTACCGACATTTTCAATGTCATTAGTACGGATGGATTTTTGAGCATTGGTAATCCGTGGATTTTCAGGATTTACCGTCCCGTCAAAATATTTTTTCAAAGTTGCAACCCCAGAATTGATCCAGAGCAGGGTTGGGTCGTTGACCGGCACCAAATTGGCTGATGGCTCAACGCTGTGGCCTTTTGAGGCAAAGAAATCCAGCCACATTTGGCGTACTTCAGCTGATGTCATGTATCTCATTATCAATATCTCCTTTAATTAGCGGCTGAGCTAGCGCTAGCTGCCGCTTCTGTTTCCTTAACGTAGTCAATGGCAATAACAAGGGCAATTACCAAATCGCTGTAGGCTTCCTCATGAACCGTCACTTGGTAGGTCGAGGTGAGACGAAACCATTCTTGATTGATGTCTGCAATCTTGCGACCGTCTTTTTTTAGGGTGAAGTCCATATCCCAGAAATCACCCTGAACAACCATATCTAGTCCCTCAATCCGATAGCGCGGGCGAAACCAGCTAAACTCCTTTTGCAGGGCAAACTGCTCCCCACTGGCTAAGGTAATGGTAGAGCGTGGCAAAAACCACGTCCACTGCCGCTTAATCCGAGCGACCTCCTGACCAGCCATATCCGTGATGGTAAATTCTTTGAGCCACTTGAGCAAGGAACCGGCTACCTCATGGTGCGGCTGATTATGCTGGTCTTTGACCTGAAATTTGCCTGCCAAGGACCAAAATCTTTGCTTAATATAGAACTTCTTCATCTTGCACCATTCCTCAAAAAATGACAAAACCATCAAACGAGGGGCGAAAAACCGCGGTACCACCCTCATTCAATGACCTTGTCATCCTCTTCTTTATTTGATTTTCTTAGTAAGTAGCAGACATGTTAATCAATGACTGGCTCACAACAGCCGCCAGCTTTCTGAACATTGATGGTTAACACTCATTCTTACCTTATTCTGATTTTTCCTCTGAACTAGAGGTTTCTGCTGAACTGTTGCTGGTTTCGGCACTTGATGACGCTACAGCATCTGTTGCCGCATAAGCTGATAAAATATTGGCGAAAGCATCGTCTTTGATTTTAACATTTGCCTTCTCCAAAGCTGCCGCAACCACTTGACGTTGGAAATTGCTGTCAGCCTTTTTCTCAGCAAGAAGCATCAATTCCAAACGATTTTTATAGGTCTTCCAATCAGAAGCCTTCTCTGTCTTAGCCGTTGTCTTGATAATGTAGTAGCCTGTCGTAAAGGTCTGCTGGTTAGTGACAGGGACAATCTCTGAAATACCGTTAACATCAAGCTTCGCAGCTGCTGCACGCACTTCTGCAGGAAGATTGTTTTCTGCACTATCAAACTTATACTCCGTCTCAGAAGCCTTGGTTTTTTCCTTGGCAATCGCTGCAAAGTCAGCGCCTTGAGCCTTAACTTGCTCTAAAACAGCTTTTGCTTCATCCTCTGTTTGGAGGAGAATAACTTGTGCTGTAATTTCTGGGGTATAAGTTTCAAAGGCCTTGGCATAGGTTTCGTCAGTGATTTCTTTTTTGGCAGCTTCTTCTACCGCATATTCCAGCAGTAAATTTTTGCGCAATTCTTGCTTATAAGTCTCTGTTGTCAAGCCGACTTGAGCCAGAGCATTAGCAAAGTTGTCGCCGTACTGCTCTGCTGTCTTGTTATAGGCTTCAGTAACTTTTTCCTCGGACACTTTATCACCATATTGTTCCTCAAAAACTCGTGATAAAATCAAGGTCAGCATAGCTTGTTGAGCAGCAGATGTTTTCTTAACCTCTGCATAGAAATCAGAAACTGTAATCGTGTCACCTTTCATTGTGACCAACTTCGTCTCTTCTGTTGCCCCCTTGGCACAAGCTGCCAGCGTTGTTACCGACAGAAGCGTCAAAGCTCCCATCACAAAGCGTTTTTTCATGATTAGTTACTCCTTTTCAATCTTAACCCTATCATTATAGCACATTTTCTTAAAAATAACTTAGTCTGGAAGGACAATATTTTCTGCGTTTTTACGAATCATCAAAAGCCCGTCACCTAGTGGCAGTAAAGTTGCTGTCAAATCAGGGTGATTCAGGGTCGCCTCAAAGAGCTTGTGAAGTCCCTTGTAGATAGCCCGTTGTCCACGGTGGATTTGGTCAAATGGCAGAGCAACGTCACCGCCTTGAAATACGTCGTCAATGACGACGACACCGCCGACCCTTAATCGCTTGAGGATTTCAGGGAGAAAGACGATGTACTTGGATTTAGCCGAATCCATAAAGGCGAGGTCATAAGTTTCCGTCAATCCACCCAAAAGATCCACCGCATCGCCCTCCAAGAGGGTAATTTGCTGGCAATGATCATACTTGGAAAAATTAGCCTTAGCCAGCTCAATCATCTCAGGATTGCGGTCGATGGTCGTGATTTGGGCAGACGGGGCATTATCAGCCATGAGTAGAGCTGAAAAGCCGATAGCCGTTCCGACTTCTAAAATCTGCTTGGGTTGCAAGGTCTGCAAGAGAAAGCGAAAATAAGCCACTGTCTCATGGGGAATCACAGGGACATTGTGTGCCTTGGCAAAAGCCTCAAGCTCTGCCAGATGACCAGTAACCGGCGCCTGCTGGTGTCGCATAAAATCAACAATTTCAGGCTTGACCACGGGGCGTCTCATGTTGTTATTGGAGTGTTCATTATATGTTTTTACCATAAGACGATTGTACCATATTTACTAGAAAATCGGTAGTGCCAAAATATCCCGTAAGTGTTCAATGTTGGTATTGGTTGGACTGTCTGGCTGGGTCAGATTAATGGAGTGAATTCCTGCCCGCTCGGCAGCTTCCCTATCCAGAGAACGGTCACCAATATAGTAGGTCTGGGTTTTGTCCAGTCCATACTTGTCCAAAAGATAGAAAAGAGCATCCGGCTCTGGTTTTCTGGCAAAGCCGTGAGTGCTGTTAATCACCTCAGTGAAATAATCAGCAATGCCCAGGCGTTCGAGGACCGCATCAGTCGTTGCTCCCTTGTGGGTATAGATAAAGTGATGGACACCAGCAGAAGCTGTCTGAGCCAGAACGTCTAGAGCACCTGGCATCAGGATAATCTGGTCATCTAACTGCTCCTGCCCTGCCATAAAACTAGCCATCAGTTGGAGATCATCACCTTCTAAATCAGCCTTCTTTGCTTGAGTCTCCAACAAGTGTTTAACGGAAGTCCGAAGGATAAACTCCCCAACTTCCGTCTCATCGAAAGCCCAGCCATGCTGCGCATAGAGCTGTTTTAGCACGATCATAATGGCTGGATAGGAATCTGCTAGAGTACCGTCAAAATCCCAAATAAACGCGGTTTTTGTCATTCTAATTTCCCTCTTTGAGTGTTCTAATATACTTCCCACCCCAGACCTCGATTTGCTCTAAGACAGCGTGAAATTCCTGCCCAATCGCTGTTAAGCGATACTCAACCCGAGGCGGGACTTCTGGGTAAACCGTTCGTGTAATCAAGCCCTCGTCTTCTAGATAGCGTAATTGCTTGGTCAGGGTTGATTGGGTAATTTCTCCCAGATCTCGTTGGAGTTCCCCAAATCGCTTGGTCTGTCCATCCAAATGATGCAAAATCAAAATCGCCCATTTCCCTGAAATGAGTTTTTGCGTGGTTACAAACGGGCACTTGCCAAATAATTCCATCTTTTTCTCCTTTATATCATCCATTTCTATCCTAAAAGATACCAACTATTCATAAAAAATCTACTTGTTATTTTCTACTAACTTGTTAAAATAGTGGTGTAATCGATTATAGCACAATTTTGTCAAAAAAGGTAGGTAGACTCTATGAAAATTGCCATTATCGGTGCCAACGGAAAAGCTGGCAAACGCATTGCTCAAGAAGCTCTCAAGCGCGGTCATGAGGTCACAGCCATCGTCCGCGATGCTCAAAAAACGGACCTAACACCTGTCATCGAAAAAGACATCCTCTCCATCACGACAGCAGATGTCGCAGGTCTGGACGCCCTTATCATTGCAACAGGTTTTTGGACACCAGACCTCTTTCATCTCTTTGAGGAGGGGCATCGTCACATTGCCCGCCTCTTGTCAGACAGTGACACCCGTCTCCTTGTTGTCGGCGGTGCTGGCAGTCTCTATCTAGATGATAGCCACACCAGCCAGCCTGAATTTCCCGAGGATTTTGTTCCCTTTATTCAGGCCTCAAATGCTGGGCTTGCTGTTCTACGCCTATTTTCAACGGTCGCTTGGACCTATTTCAGTCCAGCAATGACCTTTGATCCAGACGGACGGGCAACAGGGGCTTATACCCTTGGTGGCGAAGAACTCATCCTCAACGCTGCTGGTGAGAGCTACATCAGCTATGCCGACTACGCCTTGGCCATGGTTGATGAGCTGGAAAACGCCCGTTTCATCCGCCAACGGTTTACAGCTGTATCTGAGCGCTAAAATCAACCCCACTCTCGATAGATAGTTGAGAGTGGGGTTTTCTTATCTCGTCACCCAATAGCGGGCTAAGGTTTTTCCGTCCTTAAGAGTGATAATGTCCTGCAACACACCGCCGACACTCTCAATCGTCTTGCAACTGGGCAGATTATCCGCCAAAGCAGTGATAAAGACACGGTTAATTCCTCTTTCCTCGTAGCGGTCAAGGGCATAGCGGAGCAGAGTCCTCATAACCCCCTGCTGCCGAAACTTGGGTGAAGTAACATAGCCGATATGGCCACCCACAGTCGCTAAATCCCCCTTATCCAATTCCCAACGACAACCGATTCGTCCAGCTATCTCATCACCGATAAAGGCGTAATAATTGGTTGACGTTGACCAGTCAGGGTTGGCAGTTGTTGTTTCCTCTCGTCTGGTCTTTTCGTAGAAGGCTAGAAAATCAGTAACTGGTCTGGTTTCAACAAACCCATTTCCTGCTTCACGTTCCGCCACTAAAAGGCGGTTAAAATCGAGAAAAGCAACTTCATCAGTTACTGCTAATCGTCTAATGTCCATCGGTTATCCCTCCTTAACGAAAAAGGGCAGTCAGCCGCCCTTTTATCATCTATTTGTGTGCACCTTTTGCAACCAACTCTTCCAACTCGATCAAGCGTTTCTCAAAAACAGCGAAGGCTGCTTCAAGATAGTCCACTTCTTCCATATCAACACCAGCTTTTTTGATGACGTTGAGTGGGTAATCTGAGTTACCAGCCTTGAGGTAGTCCAGATACTTATCCTTATCCTCTTGTGTGCCATAGACAATCTTATCTGCCAAGAAATTAGCAGCTGCAAAGCCTGTTGCATACTGATAAACATAGTAGTTATAGTAGAAGTGCGGAATACGCGCCCACTCATACTGAATTTGCGGATTGTCCTCAGCAGAGAGACCATAGTACTTCTCATTGATATCCGCATAGAGCTTGTTGAGGTAGTCACTGGTCAGCACTTCTCCAGCTTGATCAGCCTTGTGGATAGCATCTTCAAACTCAGCAAACTGGGTTTGACGGAAGATGGTACCACGGAAACCATCAAGGTAGTTATTGAGAATAGCAAAGCGAACCTTCTCATCCGTCACCTCTTGCAGGAGGGCTTCAGTCAGGATATTCTCATTAGTCGTTGAGGCAATCTCTGCTAAGAAAATAGAGTAATCACCGTACACATACGGCTGGTTCTCACGAGTGTACATGGAGTGCATGCTGTGACCCGTCTCGTGAAGCAAGGTGTAGAAGTTGTTGAGGTTGTCTTGCCAGTTGAGCAGCATAAAAGCATTGGTATCGTAAGACCCACCAGAATAAGCACCAGAGCGCTTGCCCTTGTTCTCGTGAACATCAATCCAACGGTTCTCAAACGCCTCCTTAACCCGACGGGCATAATCCTCTCCAAAAATAGACAAGACTTCTTGTCCCTTGGTCAACGCTTCCTCATAGGTCATTGAGAGGTCAGTTTCTGACAGCGGGGTTAGGAGATCATACATCTTGAGGTCAGGCAAGTCAAGGATATCCTGACGGAGTTTGATGTAGCGATGCAGCAAGGGCAGGTGTTTGTTAACTGTTTCAACCAAGGTCTCATAAACAGACTCTGGGATAAAATTGGCTGCTAGAGCCGCTTGACGGGCAGAGGCGTATTTTCTGACCTTGGCCTTGTAGTTGTGAACCTTGACATTGGTTTGTAACGTCTTGGCATAGGTGTGTTGGAACTGCTCGTAAACACTATACAAACCTTCATAGGCCTCACGGCGGACATCACGGTCCTTATTTTCCAACAATTTGATGTAAGTCCCATGAGTCAACTCGACTACACCACCCTCACCATCTGGTACTATTGGGAAAAGGATATCCGCATTATCTAAAATGGAGAAGGTCTCGGATGCGGAACCGAAAATCTCGCTGGCGCCAGCCAAAAGCTCTTCTTCTGCCTGTGATAGAACATGTTCTTTTTGTTGGAATAAGCGCTCAAAATAGTGCTTATAAAGCGCAAGTCCTGCTTCTTCTGACAGAAACTCCTGGTACTGCTCCTCTGTGATGGTCATAAACTCTGGTTCATAGAAGGCAAACGTTCCACTGAATGCCGCATAAACTGACAGTGCTTTAGCTTGGAACTCCTGATACTTAGCAACTGTCGTGTCCTCATCATTTTTCATGGAAGCATAGACATAGAGTTTTTCGATGCGACGCGCTAAGCCTAACTGAGCTTCTGTGATTTCCAAAAGACTAGCCGCCGAGTCCAGCAAATGCCCTTGATACGCTACTGCTGATTCAACATCAGTCTGTAAAGCTTCAAACTCCGCCTCCCACGCCTCATCTGTTGGGAAAATAGTGGTCAAGTCCCAAGTGTGCTTGACATCAAGATGTGTCCGATTTTCTGACATAAATCATTATTCCTTTCCTATTGTTCTGTTCTCCATTATAGCATAAAATCGCGGAGGATAAAGGGTTTGTCTGCTCGTTGCCTCATTTTTCTCATAAAAAGCTGTAAATTGTGCCAAATATCGCCCCAAATCAAGCCCCTCCACAGCCATAGGCTGCACCTGAGGGTAAAAAGCTGCCGCTGACCAGGTTAAAA
This sequence comes from Streptococcus sp. E17BB, assembly GCF_041807725.1. Classification (NCBI taxonomy): domain Bacteria; kingdom Bacillati; phylum Bacillota; class Bacilli; order Lactobacillales; family Streptococcaceae; genus Streptococcus; species Streptococcus sp. E17BB. Next base: position 55,505 of record NZ_JBGTZC010000005.1, on the reverse strand, counting down.
GATTATCCCCTCGCGTGTAGGCTTGCGCCTGACGCTCCAGCCATTTGGTATTTTTCTGAACAAGCTGGCGCTGAACATAGGCGGCGGGGTCCGGTAACATAGCTACCGTCAACTGAGCAAGTCGCTGACTGGCAAAAGGCTGCCGCAGAAAATCCATCACATCACCGCTTAAGGGGCGGCTCATCACCAGCCCTTGCAGGCGACCAGTTAAGTCTTCGTGCAACAAATACCGCAACCGTAATTCCTGCTTAACGGCATCCAACTCCCAGAGATAAATCCCCATATTTTGTGAAAAATTAGCCATCTGACGATGAAGTTGGCTGGCTGTTTGCCCTAGCCAGAGCTTTTTTCCCAGTAGCCAGATAACTTGGTAGCCTGCCTGCTGATAGGCTACTGTTCGCCCTCTTAAACGCACAAGGCTCAATCGACTGCACTGAACTTCCAAAACCAAGCTGCCATTAATCAATAAATCTGCCACCTGTCCCAACTCAGGCAAAACCGCCTCAATCTCCACTGAAATCCCGTGGGCCGATAAACTGCGATAGAGAGCGGCTTTTAATTCCAAGTGCTCTGCGGATTCATTTTCATGGAAAAATTGACAATCTGCCAAGCGAATGTGAGCAAAGTGTGGTCGCATGACCTTCCCCTGCTTGAAACAGACAGGTGCCTGACAAGCAGGGCACCGATAAGTCTCTCTTTTGGAACAAGCCTCCTCCAAAACATTGACCAGACGACCATCTGAACGCATAGCGACTAACACCTCTTCACCTCCTATTGTCTTATTCGTCAAAAAATAAGAAAAAGAAGTGCCATAACACTTGTAAATAAGCCGACCACCTGTTAACTGGTTATTTCTCTTATTCAATCTGGAACAGCTCATAAGCCTTGTTAAAAAGACCAGGACTTTGGTCCCAGCCTCATTACTACTCTTAATCTAACTTGCTAGCCGCTGCATCATCGACAATGACATAGACTTCTGGATGGTTTTGCAAGCTGCTGGCAGGCAAATCCGTTGTCGGCTGACCATTGACCATTCCAGCAATCGCGTCAGCTTTTGCCGCCCCGTAAGCCATCAAAATGATACTCTTTGCTGCTAAAATGCTACTGATGCCCATGGAAATGGCTTGGCGTGGAACCTCGCTTTCATCATCAAAGAAGCGAGCATTAGCCTTGATGGTGTCCTCAGCCAAGTCAACCACCTGTGTTTTAGCTTCAAAAGGCGTTCCTGGTTCGTTGAAGCCGATATGACCGTTGTTGCCAATCCCTAAAATCTGCAAACCCACAGGGTACTGCTCAAGAAGCGCATCGTAGCGCTTGGTTTCAGCGTCCAAATCTTCTGCTAAGCCGTTAGGCAAAAAGCTTTCTTTGAATGGTTTAGCATGAAAGAGATTTTGGTGCATAAAGTGATGATAAGATTGGTCGTTGTCAGCAGACAGTCCGACATACTCATCCAAGTTAATGCTACGTAGCCCCGATAAATCAAGGTCACTGGCAACGATTTGCTTGTAAAACTCGATTGGCGTGCTACCTGTTGCAAGTCCTAATGTTTGAGCTCCAGCTGCTAATTTTTCCTTGAGCAGTTCAAAAGCAACCCTGCCGCCTTCAACGCTGTCCTTCACACGAATGATTTTCATGATGTCTCCTTTTGGTCTATACCGATTTGATGCCTCTATTATATGGTATAGACCAATTTTTGTCAAGGCTTTCATCTTATTTTTAGGCTAAAATGTGCTATAATGAAAACCATGAATACGAAAGATTTTGATTTTTACTTACCCGAGCACTTGATTGCTCAGACACCGTTGGAGCAACGCGATGCCTCACGCCTCCTCGTCATCAACCGTGATACTAAGGAGATGACCGATACCAGCTTTGACCACATCATCGACCAACTCAACCCTGGTGACGCTCTGGTCATGAACAACACTCGCGTTTTACCTGCCCGCCTCTACGGGCAAAAGCCTGACACAGGAGGCCATGTCGAGCTTTTGCTCCTCAAAAACACCGAAGGGGACTGCTGGGAGGTGCTGGCCAAACCAGCTAAACGCCTAAAGACTGGGGCAAGGGTTAGCTTTGGGGACGGTCGCTTGGTTGCGACCATCATAGCAGAGCTGGAGCACGGTGGACGGATTGTCGAGTTTAGCTACGATGGGATTTTTCTTGAAGTACTGGAAAGCCTTGGCGAAATGCCGTTACCTCCCTATATCCATGAGAAGCTAGCAGATAAAGATCGTTACCAAACCGTTTACGCCAAGGAAAACGGCTCTGCGGCAGCCCCAACAGCAGGACTGCACTTTACACCAGAGCTGCTGACAGCCATTAAAGCCAAGGGGGTTCATCTGGTCGAGCTGACCCTACACGTCGGACTGGGAACCTTTCGCCCTGTCTCTGTGGAAAATCTGGATGACCATGACATGCACTCGGAGTTCTACCAGCTGACAGCAGAGGCAGCCAATACCCTCAATCAGGTCAAAGTTGCTGGTGGTCGTATCGTTGCCGTCGGCACAACCTCCATTCGTACCCTAGAGACCATCGGACAAAAATATGGTGGCAAGCTCCAAGCTGACAGTGGTTGGACCAATATCTTTATCAAACCTGGCTACACGTTTACCGTTGTTGATGCTTTTTCCACTAATTTTCACCTGCCCATGTCAACCTTAGTCATGCTGGTGTCTGCTTTTGCAGGACGGGAATTTGTCCTTGATGCTTACAAGCACGCGGTTGACGAAGGCTATCGTTTCTTTAGCTTCGGTGATGCCATGTTTGTCCAGTAGGGACGTTCCTTCTGCCTAATCAAAAGCATCTGCGAAACTATTGGAAAGGAGTCTTATGCAACTAACAGGAAACGAAGATTTACGGGTAAAACGGACCATTTCAGCTATTTATCAAGCCTTTGAAGAACTAATTTGTCAAAAGGACTATGACAAAATCACAGTAACTAAACTAGCTAAATTAGCCCTAATCAACAAGAAAACCTTTTACCGCTATTACCCAACCCGAGATGATTTATTAGCGGAAATGCAGGAAACCTATGCCCAATCCTATATCCGACTCATTCGAGATTTCAAGCTACCAGATGATTTAGAGAACATCCAACGAGCATTCTTTGAATTCTCAGCCCAACAAGGTCCGGCCTACGACAAGATTACCATCAGTCACTCCACCTATTCAGACATTCGGCAGGACATGATTGATATGGTGATGGCAAAGACTTGGTCGCAATCCCCCCAAGTTCAAGCCTTATCTCCTTTTCAAAAAATCAGCCTACTCAACTTTATCCAGCAAACCACCCTGTCCATCTACCGCCAATGGGTGGAAGAGGACAAAATGACGCCTTTAGAGGAGGTTATCCAAACGTCTGTTTTACTGACTGAAACAGGAATTTCTGCTCTCTTGCATCAAGATTAGACCACTAATTTTCAAAAAGTGTGGCATAAGCCTCAACATCAAAACAATCGCCCATTGTCCTAACAGCAATGGGCTTTTATAATAAAAGCATCAAAACTAAGGAGGTTCTGATGACACAAACAGACCAAGAGGCCATCATCGCCTTGCAACACCAAATTTGGGAGGCTTACATCACTAAAAATATCCCTCTCCTAGAGATGATTTATCCTGACAATCATTACTTTCGCCATGCAGGTGGTCGTTACCAAGCAAGAGATGAGTTTTTGGCAGACATTAAATCGGGAGTTTTCCGCTATTATAGTTACCTTCCTGAGTCTGAAACGGTGACCTTTTTGTCCGACAGCACTGCCATGTTGCACACCAAAGCTAAAACAGATGCCCGTATCTATGGCTTTCGCAAGGTCTGGCGGATGGATTTTGACCTAGCCTTCGAAAAAATAGATGGAAGATAGCGACCAGCCGATGACCGGAAAATCAGGGGCTAGATGGCTCGGAAGTCGTAGGCTATCTGAATACGGCTGGAGTTCCTCACAGCCTACTCAAGATTCTAACAATAACCAACCGAAACAGGATAATTTAGGGGTTATTATCACCCTCTATAACCAGATGAAGTCGCTCATGATAGCTAATCTGAGCCAACTTAAACAGACCGAGGAGGACTGGCTGACAGATATGGCGAGCAGTCGACCAACTTGCCTTGTCTTTTGTCTCAGGAGTTCTCATTGTCGTGAGGAAAAAGAGAGTATTGCCCTTGTCATGCGACTAATTAGAGAGTCTGTAGCTAGCAAAAGCCTATTCCAAAGATAAAGTGGTCAGTGGTAGCTGGTTGGTTAGAGAACTTCAACATAAGCTGACATATTTTTACCAAGATAATACTAAACGTCAATACAGGCGAACATTATAAAGGAGTAAATTGATGACAAACACAGAAATTGCCAACCGATTGGCTTTAAAAGAATTAGTAGATACCTTTTCAAATCTAGCAGACACCAAAGACGTGTGTGCTCAGATGAAGCTGTTCAAAGAAGATGCTAAGGTTGTCTCCATCAATGGCGACCAAAAATTTGTCTCAGAAGGTAAGGAGGCAATCGGCAAGGCCTTTAGCGACTACCTTGACCTTTTCCATACCGTTTACCACCTCAATGGTCAGCAAACGGTTAGTTTTCAATATAACAATCATGCCCAAGGTATCTCCTATTGTCAGGTCGTTTTGATCACAAACCAAGATGGCAAAGAGGTCACAAGGACATCAGGTGTCCGCTACCAAGATTATTATGAAAAAATTGATGGTAACTGGTTGATCGCTAGTCGTGAGTCCCACTTTATATGGACCAAAGTTGACTAAGCAGATAGACTAGGAAAGGAGACTGACAAATGACTACACCGCTATATAAAACATTAAATACTGGGTATCACATGCCACAAATGGGTCTGGGCGTCTACCTCATGGCTCCAGGTCAGGAAACTTATGAGGCTGTTCGGGCAGCTCTACATTTAGGTTATCGCCACATTGACACAGCTCACGCCTATCAAAATGAGGCAAGCGTCGGACAAGCTATCGATGACAGCGGACTGAACCGCGAGGAGATTTTTATCACCACCAAATTATGGCCGACAGAATACGGTGAGCAAGAAAGTCAGACTGCAATTGACAAAATGCTCAATCGTTTGCAAACTGACTACATCGACCTCCTGTTACTGCATCAGTCTATCGGCGATTACATAGGCGCCTATAAAGGCATGGAAGCCACAGTCAAGGCTGGAAAAGTACGCTCTATCGGTCTCTCTAATTTTGAAGATGAGCGTCTAGATGAGGTGTTGACTAAAAGCCTGCTGCCTTACAAGTGGAAGCTCATCCCTATTTCCCTCAGGATGATTTAGCCGCTCACATTGCCCCTTATGGGACAGTCCTTGAGAGCTGGTACCCTCTTGGACACGGAGATCCTGCCTTACTCAATGAAGCAGTTATTTTAAAAATTGCTGAACGCTTAAACAAAACACCTGCTCAGATCATTCTCAGGTGGCATCTTCAAAAAGGTTATATTGTCTTTCCTAAAACGACTAATCCTGTTCACATGGCGGAGAATTTTAACATTTTTGATATAACATTGACCACAGAGGACATGGCTGCCATCGCCACATTGAATTCCGGTAAACGCTACTTCACCATGTCCATGGCAGAGCGAGAAAAGAATTTTATGGCTTATGTCCCGGCAGATTAAAGGCAGGCGAGTTCTTTACACCCCTTAGTTTACCCCCAAACTTTGTAGCACACAACACTCATCTTGGTAATTGACGAGAATACAAAAACGAGATTAGGATGCTTATCCCAGTCTCGTTTTTGTGTTCTTATTCCCACATTCAACTAAAATCACTGCTCATGGGTGCAGAAATTAGTGTTTAATGTTTGGCAACAACTAATGATTTTATTTGATTAACTCATAGATAGCTTCTGCGTAGATGGCTGCTGAGCGGAAAATATCATCCAGTGCCATAAATTCGTTTGCTTGGTGCATGGTGTTGATGGAATCTGGGAACATGGCCCCATAAGCAACCCCACGCTTGAGCAGACGACCAAAAGTTCCGCCTCCGATAACCATTTCATGCCCCTTGAGACCGGTTTGCTTCTCGTAAACAGCTAACAGAGTCTGCACCAGCGGGTCTTCTAAAGGGGTGTAGTGTGGCACGTGACCGTGGGCTGACAAGGTTACTTTCTCAACAGTTGCCAGCTGTTCCAGTTGCCCTTTGATGATTTCTGGATCGGTGCCTTTCGGATAGCGGAAATTAAGGGCGATGGTGTTGTCATCTCGGTCAGCTTCAAAGCTAAAGACCCCAGCGTTCATGGTCAAGTCACCCATGCGCTCATCGCTATGAGCGACTCCTAAATTGACCGCCAAGAAATCTTGATGAAGTTTGTCAGCGATGAGGGTGATGTAGTCTTTGGCGGCACCTGCCAAGTCAAACTGGGTCAGGAATTTAGCCAGATAAGTCGCACCATTAACACCCTCTTCAGGGGTTGAGCCGTGGGCTGATTTGCCATGGATGGTGATGGTCAGTTGATCGTCACCTGTAACCTCCCCACGTACCTCTGGATGGGCAGACAGGAAGTCCGCAAGGGCCGCCTGAGCCCTTGCCAAGTCAAGACCTGTCAGCTCTGCTGTGGCTGACTCAGGCACCATGTTCTCCCTTAGACCGCCCTGGAAATTGATCAGGGTCACTGCTCCGCCATGGCTCCCAGCGTAGTGGAGATAAGCCGTGATGTTGCCCTTCTCACCGTTGATAATCGGGAACTCGGCGTCGGGCGAGAAGCCGAAATCAGGCAGAGGCAGACCGACGTGCTCGAAATAGTAATCCATATCTGCCCAGCCAGACTCTTCATCCGTCCCAACGATAAAGCGGACTTTTTTAGAGGTCGGCAAGCCCAGTTCCTTGATGATTTTGAGGCCGTAGTAGCAGGCCATGGTCGGACCTTTGTCATCGGACGAGCCGCGGGCGTAGAGGCGACCGTCCTTAATCACTGGCGTGTAGGGGTCGGTGTCCCAACCCGAACCTGCAGGCACCACATCCAGGTGCCCAAAGATGCCCAGCACCTCGTCCCCCTCGCCAAACTCGAAATGCCCAGCATAGTTGTCAATATTGGTGGTCGGGTAACCGTCACGCTCCGCCATGGCCAGGAAATGCTCCAGCGCACGGACTGGCCCAGGTCCAAAAGGGTGCTCCGGCGAGATTTTATCGTCTTCACGCTCAGATTTGATGCTGAGGATAGCGGTCAAATCCGCCAAAAGATCGTCTTTTCGTTTTTCTACTTCTGCTTGAAAGTTAATCGTCATGTCTTCTCCTTATCATGTTTACAAATGCTCTTTCCCACTCGATAGGGCTAGCTTGGTCTTGTTTTTGGAACATAGCAGAGCTGTTCACTGGCTGTGCCCCAGAGACACAGGCGTTGCCTCACCTATCCTCTTAGCGTTGCTCAATCACCTCATCAACAGGCAGGCGGTAGCTCGGCTCTGGTTTGTCGTCGCTGTAACCAACCGTGATCAAGAGCTCTGGACGGAAACGGCTGTCGATATCTAGCACCTCATTGATGGCTGATTTATCAAAACCAAGCAACATATTTGAGGCGAAACCTTGGTCTGTCAGGGCTAAAACCAAGTTCATAGCTACCAGACCACTGTTGAAAGCCAGGTAATCGCTGGACGTTTTCTCGTCATACTGTTCAAAAAGTTTTGGATAGGACTGGGCAAACTTGGCCAATTGCTCATCGCCCAAGCTATGAACGCCAATCCGTGCGATTTTGCGAGCCCGCTTAGGCAAATCAGTGTCACTAAAGAGGGCGATGACCACCTTAGCCTGACGGATTTGCTCACCGTTGGCTCTGAACCCCAGAGTTGCCAGTTGGTCTTTCTTATCCGTCACAATGACAAATTTCCACGGCTGCATGTTATGGGCCGACGGAGCCAAGGTCGCAATTTCGATAGCTGTGCGAATATCCTTAAGGTCGACAGGCTTGTCGTTAAAGGTCTTGTAAGCATGACGCTTTTTATTTAGTTCTAAAAATTTCATGGAATGTCCTCCAGAATACTTGTTACTCTATTATAGCATAATTTGAGAGGGGTTACAGAAAATTTTTATGGGAGCAATAAGGTTTTCATTTTTTCTTTGTCATTCCATTTAACAAATGCTATCCTTTTCTCTGCACTTAGCCTAATAAACTCACGTTTACCTAGAATAATGGCGAGATTCTTTGCAATCGCACGCTTATCGTGCTCATTATAGTAAACAAAGATAAAGTGATAATCATAATATTTGACTTCAGCCAACTCAAAACATCTTTGGAAGATTTCCTTATCTAATGGATCAACTGAATGACCATAAATAATGATATTTTTAGGGATGCTTTCTAAATTAAATCCATTATCAATAACAGTATCTTCAAAAAAACTTTTCAAAATCATTACCTGTTTCTTTGACCACACGCTGATAGAATTTTTGGTAAGGAATCAGTTCAGATGCAATGTCATCAAGGTCAGCCTGTTTGTCCTCGATTCCAAAGACCATAGTGTTAATTTCGTCTTTAGCACGATGAAAATTCAAGCAACCGTGAATAAAATGAATGTTTTTGTCATCAACACCAAATCGTTTAATGGTATCAGTGTAATTAAAGTTGATAACTTCACTACGTCCAATATTAATTACTTCATCAAGAACAGTTCCTGTTACTTTTTCCTTCTCTTTATCCAACTCATCCAGATAAGTCAAATAAAATTCTAACCAGTCAGTCAGCTCTTCCAGGGTCAGTACAAATTTCTCATTGACACCATCCACAACAGATTGTAGAGGCTTATCCTTGCGATTTTCCTCTTGAATCTGCTCTATAATGTAGACATATGTCATTGGATTAGTGTGATTACTGAAGTTGTTTACATCTATACGACTCTGATTAAATTTATCAATCTCATCAATAATATTTTTTATAGACCCGTCTTTAGAGTTTTCATAACGATTAATTGAGTATTTTAAATTTTGAACCACTTGATTTAATTCTCCAAAACTAAGCTCAAAATATTGACTATACTTTTCTATATCATTCTTGATATCGCTAATCGTCTCTGCTAAATCAGAAATAATCAATTCTAAGCTAGACCAATTTTGACCTAACTGCAACTGATTATCAAATATAAATTTCAAAATCAAGTTGTTTTCAATATTATTTAAAAAATTCCAACCTAAATTGCGGTGAGCTTGATTTTCATGAGATTCCGAACCATATAATAAATCAATCATAATTTCATAGTTAAAATATAATTCTTGAACACTTTCTTCTATTATGTTAAAATGTTCAATTGTTTTTTATCATTAGATCGCTTATAAAGGTATTCCAGTTTATCATTTGCAATTTTATTAAAAATTTCTTTTCTTTTTACTTTATCACCACTACCACAAATTTTAGTAAATGATTTTAATTCAGCTAGCAAAAAACGAAATATAAAAGACAGGGTAAGTGTTTCTCCATCTAATATTCTATCTAATGAAAATTTCTTTGATTTCTCACCCTTTTTCCCCTCAAAAAATGACCCAATCTCTGTTAAAACTAGTTTTTCTCTTTTACGAGCATACTTTTTTAATTTTTCTATATCATTTGATGCTGCTGTCAATTTAGTGTTAGCATAGTTTTTAAAAATATAAGTAGCATCCAAAAACTCCAAAAAATCGGTATAACTTGTCTTTCTTTTCTGAGCTAAATCAAATCCATTTCCTAAAATTAAAATAGTATCAGCCATAACATTTCCTTTCTTACTTAACTTGATTTAATGTTTCCTTAACCCTCTCCGCCACTTGCTCTGGAATGCCCAGCTGGCGGATGTCTTCGACAGTGGCTTCTTTGATGGCGGTCATACTTTTGAAGTGCTTGAGGAGAAGCTGCTTGCGTTTGGGGCCCAGTCCTTCGATGCCATCGAGTTGTGAAGAGAAGCTGTTTTTGCTGCGGACTTGGCGGTGGAAGGTGATGGCAAAGCGGTGCACTTCGTCTTGGATACGGTGGAGGAGGAAAAATTCCTGTGAATTGCGGAGCAAATCCACCACCTCTAAGGGCTGACCAAAAAGCAATTCATGGGTCTGGTGGCGGTCATTTTTTTGCAGGCCTGCGATGGGAATGGACAAACCTAGCTTATCCAAGCTAGCCTTAGCTACATTGACCTGTCCTTGTCCACCGTCGATGATGATGAGGTCTGGCAATACCGTTCCCTCTCGCACCGCACGGCTGTACCGCCGCTCGATGACCTCTCGCATGGAAGCATAGTCATCAGGTCCAGCAACGGTCTTAATCTTGTATTTGCGGTAATCGGACTTTTTAGCTCTGCCATTTTCAAAAACGACCATGGCAGACACAGGTGAGGTCCCCATGATATTGGAGTTGTCAAAAGCCTCGATGCGATAGGGCGTGGCAATCCCAAGGAGCTTGCCCAAGTTTTCAATCGCCCCTTGGGTCTTGAGCAAGTCTTTTTCCGCTAGGTCAAATTGTTGCTGCAGGCTGACAGCCGCATTTTTAACAGCGAGGTTCACCAGCTGCTTTTTTTCCCCTTTTTGAGGGGTGATGATTTTGGTCGGGACGATGGCACGCACCAGCTCCTCGTCAATCCCCTGCGGGATAAAGATTTCCTTGGGCAGAAAGTGCCGCTTGTCCTGATAAAACTGCCCCATATAGGTCAGAAAATCCTCGTCTGGGTCATTGTAGTAGGGAAAAAGCTGGCTATCTCGCTCAATGAGCTTGCCCTGACGGACAAAAAAGACCTGCACGCTCATCCAGCCCTTGTCCACCGCATAGCCAAAAATGTCACGGTCTTGCATGTCGGAACTCATGACCCGTTGCTTGGTGCGCAATAGCGCAATGCTGGATAGCAAGTCCCTGTACTCTGCCGCCCGCTCAAACTCAAGCGAACTGGCAGCGTCTGCCATCTTTCGCCGCAAGTCCTCCAAAATCTTATCGTCTCGACCATTGAGAAAGCCCTTGACATCCTCTGCCATCTGGGTAAAATAGCTGCGCGTCACCCCACAAATCGTATGGGCATGGCATTGCCCGATATGGTAGTAAAAACAGACCTTTTCAGGTGCGTTGGTGCACTTCCTAAACGGAAAAATCCGATCTAAGAGTTTTTTTATCTCATGCGCCGCATAAGAATCTGGATAGGGACCAAAATAAATCCCCCCATCTCGCTTGACCTGACGGGTGATGAGCAAACGCGGATAGGTTTCGTTGGTGATTTTGATGAAAGGATAGGACTTATCGTCCTTGAGCTTGATGTTGAACTTGGGCTTATTTTCTTGGATCAGGTTGATTTCTAGGAGCAAGGCCTCTGTATTTGACCCTGTCACGATAAACTCAAAATCCGCAATCTCTGACACCAAGAGCTCGGTCTTGGTGTCATGGCTACCACGGAAATAAGAGCGGACACGGTTTTTCAAATTTTTAGCCTTGCCGACATAGATAATCTGCCCCTGCTTGTCCTTGTGGAGGTAACAGCCTGGACTATCTGGCAGGAGCTCGAGCTTGTGTTTAATCAGTTGGTTCATGACACTATTATAACACGATTTTAAAGCTTTTCACCAAGAAAACCCTGCCTGCATGACCTCCCTGTCTCCTAAACGTTAGCATACAAGTTAAAATGTGGTTCAATTTAATAGGAAGACAGTTTGAAAATACTTTTCCTAAAGGTCAGTAATGGTTAAAAAAACCTGAAAAAGCTTGTGTTTTTCATTGACAAACCTTGAAAATAGGACTAGACTAGATAAGTAAAAAATGTTTAAGGAGAATTCTATCATGAATCTTGGTATTTTGGCACTCGGTTTGGGCTGTTTGGGCGTAAGCCTTGGTGAGGGCTTCCTCGTTGGTTCCTTGATGAAGGCGGCGTCTCGTCAGCCAGAGATTATTGACCAATTGCGTGGGATTATGATGTTGGGTGTCGCCTTCATTGAAGGAACATTCTTTGTCACTTTGGCTATGGCCTTCTTCCTCAAGTAAGCCAGTTAACAATTAAAAAATGAGGTGAATGAGATGGGAACACATGACTCCCCGACCCTGACCCTGGGGCCAGTCAGTTTTGATCTGGTCTTGTTAACCATGTCTTTGGTGATTGTTGTCGCCATTTTTGGCTGGGTCTTATGGTCAAGTCGTCAGATGCAACTGCGTCCGACAGGAAAACAAAATCTGCTGGAATACTGCTACGAGTTTGTTTTTAATATCGCTGAGAAAAACCTAGGACCTGTTTACAGTCGGCAGTATAGCCTCCTGCTGTTTACGGTCTTTACCTTTTTAGCTCTGGCCAACAATATCGGTCTCTTGACCAAGGTGCAGACCTCTCACGGGACTAACTTTGTCACCTCGCCAACGGCCAACATCTATTATGACCTTGGTTTGGCAGTGTTGATGACCATTATTATCCACGTGGAGGCTATTCGGCAACGCGGTCTTAAGGCTTATCTGAAAGAATTTGTGACGCCACCAGCTATGACACCGATGAATATCCTTGAAGAGGTAACCAATGTCGCTTCATTGGCTTTGCGTCTCTACGGTAACATCTTTGCTGGTGAGGTGGTCATGGATTTGATTTTGATGTTGGGTGATGCCCACTTGGCTCTCTGGCCAGTCGCTATTCTGCTCAACATGCTGTGGACAGCTTTCTCAGTCTTTATTTCCTTTATCCAAGCCTATGTCTTTACCCTCTTGGTATCCATTTACTTGGGTAAAAAGCTCAATAGTTAGGAGTATCTATGTTTTTGTTATCAACTAACCCGATGAGCTTGCTCTGGGGTAACTTTATCATCGTGACTGGCTCGGTCGCTCTGCTATTTTTCCTGATTAGAACCTTCGCTTGGAAGCAATTGACCAGTACCTTGGATAATCGTGCTGCTAAGATTTCTGGCGATTTGGATAAGGCAAAAAGCTTGCGCGACCAATCTGAAAACTTGGTTAAAGAGCGCGAGGAAGCGCTACGTGACGCTCGAATCGAAGCCAGTCGTATCGTTTCGGAAGCCAAAACCCTAAGCCAGTCTCAGGCAGACCGTATCTTGCGTGATGCCAAGATTGATGCCCAGCAAGTTAAGGAAAAAGCGCGTTTAGATATTGCGGCTGAGCGCCAAAAAGCCGTCAGCGAGTCCCGTCAGGAAATTAGTCAATTGTCGCTTGACGTGGCTAAAAAAATTCTCGGACAGGAGTTGGACGACAGCGCCCAGCATGACCTGATCAACCGCTATTTAGATGAATTAGGAGAAGGCTAATGGCAAATCAAGTGGAAGCCTTGGTGGATCGGCACGCCAAAAATCTCCTCCGTTTGGCTAGATCTCGTCAAGAGGTCGGTCAGCTCAACCAGCAAGTCAGTCTCTTATTACAAATTTTTGAAGAGCACCAGTTGCAGGCTTACTTTTCTGATCTGTCACTCAGTCATGAGGACAAGTTGCAGTTAGCACGAACGCTTGGGGAGTCTAGTCTGGATATTCTAAACAGCCTCTTTGAACAAATCTTATCAGCTTCTCAGGAGGCCTATCTCTATCCGATTTTAACTCGAGTTTATGAACTCTTGGGTTATGAGCAAGAAGAGGTTGAGGTTTATGTCACTGCTGCAGTGAGCTTGACGGACCAAGAAAAAGAGCGTTTTATATCCCTGGCAAAACGCCGTCTGGGTGTGATTCGGGGGCGTTTGGTGGAAAAGGTTGATCCTGCTATTATTGGTGGCTTTATCCTAGAAGCCAATCACCAGGTAATTGACACCAGTATCCGCCACCAATTACAAGAATTGAGAGAAGAAACTAGACGCTAATGTGCGACGGGTTCAACAAGCGAAAGAACTAATCTAAGAAGAAAAGGTGGTATGACCTTGTCTATTAACACACAAGAAATCAGCCAATTAATTCGTCAACAGATACAGCAATTCCAGCCACGGTTTAACATTACCGAGACTGGGGTTGTGACCTATGTGGGGGACGGGGTTGCCCGTGCCCACGGGCTGAACGAAGCCATGAGTGGGGAACTGTTGGAATTTGAGAACGGTGTCTATGGCATGGCACAAAATTTAGAGAGCAACGATGTCGGCATCATTATTTTGGGGCCTTTTTCAGGTATTCGTGAGGGCGACATGGTTAAACGAACAGGTAAAATTATGGAAGTACCTGTCGGTGAGGCTTTAATTGGTCGGGTAGTAAATCCCTTGGGGCAACCGGTTGATGGTCTAGGCGAGATTGCAACAACAGGTACTCGTCCTGTCGAAGTGCCTGCGCCTGGTGTTATGGAGCGCAAATCTGTTTCTGAGCCCCTTCAGACAGGGATTAAGGCGATTGACGCCTTGGTGCCAATCGGTCGTGGGCAACGGGAGCTGATTATCGGTGACCGTCAAACAGGTAAAACATCCGTGGCGATTGACGCTATCCTCAACCAAAAAGGGCAGGATATGGTCTGCATCTACGTTGCCATCGGACAAAAAGAGTCAACCGTTCGGACTCAAGTCGAAACTCTTCGGAAATACGGCGCACTGGACTACACAATTGTCGTGACCGCTTCAGCGTCACAGCCATCACCACTCCTTTACATTGCGCCTTACGCTGGAGTTGCCATGGCTGAAGAGCTCATGTATCAAGGCAAGCATGTCCTCATCGTCTACGATGATTTGTCAAAACAGGCCGTAGCCTATCGTGAGCTGTCGCTCTTACTTCGTCGTCCGCCAGGACGTGAAGCTTATCCAGGGGATGTCTTCTATTTGCATAGTCGTCTTTTGGAGCGCTCAGCCAAACTATCTGATGAACTAGGCGGTGGCTCTATCACTGCTCTGCCATTTATCGAAACTCAGGCAGGCGACATCTCGGCCTATATCGCCACTAACGTCATTTCAATCACAGACGGTCAGATTTTCTTACAAGAAAACCTCTTCAACTCTGGTATCCGACCAGCCATTGATGCGGGGTCGTCCGTATCTCGGGTCGGTGGCTCTGCTCAAACCAAGGCCATGAAAAAAGTAGCCGGTACCCTGCGTTTGGATTTGGCTTCCTATCGTGAACTTGAGGCTTTTACTCAGTTTGGTAGTGACCTTGATGCAGCGACTCAGGCTAAGCTCAACCGCGGTCGTCGAACAGTTGAAGTGCTCAAACAGCCTCTGCATAAGCCACTCCCTATGGAGAAGCAAGTCCTTATCCTCTATGCACTCACTCATGGTTTCTTGGATGATGTGCCAGTAAATCATATTTCAGCCTTTGAAGAGGACTTGTACGCTTATTTTGATACCCATTTTGACCATATTTTGAATAATATTAAAACCAGTAAGGACTTGCCAGATGAGGCAGTGCTGGATGATGCCATCTCAGCCTTTAAAGCACAGTCCATTTATCAAGCCTAGTAGGAGGATAGCATGACCGCATCGCTTAGTGACATTAAGGCGAAAATCCAGTCAACGGAAAAGACCAGTAAGATTACCTCAGCGATGAAAATGGTCTCTTCTGCTAAGCTGGTCAAAGCAGAGGCTGCTGCCCGTGATTTCCAACTCTACGCCAGCAAAATTCGCCAAATTACAACAGACTTGTTGCAAACCGAGTTGGTGACTGGGTCCGACAACCCCATGCTGGCTTCTCGTGAGATTAAAAAGTCTGGCTACATTGTGATTACCTCAGACCGTGGTCTAGTCGGTGGCTACAATGCCAAAATCCTCAAGGCCATGATGGACTTGATTCGGGATTACCATCCAGATGGTCAGGACTACAGCCTTATTGCTATCGGCAGTGTCGGTGCTGATTTTTTCAAGTCTAGGAACATGCCGGTTGCTTTTGAATTGCGTGGTTTGGCTGACCAACCTAGTTTTGAAGAGGTTGGACGGATCATCTCGCGTTCGGTCGATATGTATGTCAATGGGCTCTTTGATGAGCTCTACGTCTGCTACAACCACCATGTCAACAGCTTGACCAGTCAAGTTCGGGTACAGCAGATGTTGCCCATCACGGACTTGGATGCCAACGAGGCCGACAGTGAACGGCTCAACAGTTTTGACCTTGAGCCAAATCGTGAGGCGATTTTGGATCAACTCTTGCCCCAGTACACAGAGAGCATGATTTATGGCGCCATTGTTGATGCCAAAACTGCTGAGCATGCGGCAGGCATGACGGCCATGCAGACTGCAACTGACAATGCCAAGCAGATTATCACGGACTTGACTATCCAGTACAACCGTGCCAGACAGGCCAATATCACTCAGGAAATCACTGAAATCGTCGCAGGAGCTAACGCTCTGGAATAAGTAGCTGTTGAGAAATGGCAGAGCAGATAATCAGTTGGTGGTCAGCTCTGCTATTTTCCAAAGAAAATCAGTAACAGCTTTGTGACAGACGAGAAGACTTAGTAAAATTGAGGAAAAAATATGAGTTCAGGTAAAATTGCTCAGGTAGTTGGTCCAGTAGTGGACGTGGTGTTCGCCGCAGGCGATAAGCTACCTGAAATAAACCACGCTCTTGTGGTTTATAAAGATGGCGATAAAAAGCAGAAAATCGTTCTGGAGGTTGCTCTGGAGCTTGGAGATGGTGTGGTGCGCACCATCGCTATGGAATCGACAGACGGTCTAAAGCGAGGGCTCGAGGTGCTAGACACTGGTCGCCCTATCAGCGTACCCGTTGGTCCGGAGACACTCGGTCGCGTCTTTAACGTTTTGGGAGATACCATTGATTTGGAAGCCCCCTTTGGAGAAAACGCCAAGCGCGAGCCCATTCATAAAAAAGCCCCAGCCTTTGATGAGCTGGCGACCTCTTCAGAGATTTTGGAGACAGGCATCAAGGTCATCGACCTTTTAGCCCCCTACCTGAAAGGTGGTAAGGTAGGTCTCTTTGGTGGTGCTGGTGTTGGTAAGACCGTCCTAATTCAGGAACTAATTAACAACATTGCCCAAGAACACGGAGGTATCTCTGTCTTTACAGGTGTTGGTGAACGTACCCGTGAGGGAAATGACCTTTATTGGGAGATGAAAGAGTCTGGTGTTATTGAGAAAACTGCCATGGTCTTTGGTCAGATGAACGAGCCACCAGGTGCTCGGATGCGGGTTGCCCTGACAGGTCTGACCATTGCTGAATACTTCCGTGATGTGGAAGGTCAAGATGTGTTGCTTTTCATTGATAACATCTTCCGCTTTACACAGGCAGGGTCAGAAGTTTCTGCCCTCCTAGGACGGATGCCGTCTGCGGTGGGTTACCAACCAACCCTTGCGACCGAGATGGGGCAACTGCAAGAACGGATTACTTCTACCAAGAAAGGCTCTGTAACATCCATTCAGGCCATCTACGTCCCTGCGGATGACTACACTGACCCAGCGCCAGCAACTGCTTTTGCGCACTTGGACTCAACCACCAACTTGGAACGTCGTCTGACACAGATGGGGATTTACCCAGCGGTTGACCCGTTAGCTTCCAGCTCACGTGCCCTCTCTCCTGAAATTGTTGGAGAAGAGCATTATGCGGTTGCCACTGAGGTGCAACGTGTGCTCCAACGCTACCGTGAGTTACAGGATATTATTGCTATCCTTGGTATGGACGAGTTATCAGAAGATGAGAAAATTTTGGTTGGGCGTGCGCGTCGGATTCAATTCTTCTTGTCACAAAACTTCCACGTCGCCGAGCAATTCACTGGTCAGCCTGGTTCTTACGTTCCAGTAGCAGAGACCGTCAGAGGCTTCAAGGCTATTCTTGATGGAGAATACGACCATCTACCAGAAGATGCCTTTAGAAACGTTGGCCCAATCGAAGATGTGGTCAAAAAAGCGGCTAAAATGGGCTACTAGGGAGACCGTTTATGGAAAAAGAACCAATGACCGTTCAGATTGTCACACCAGACGGGCTCAAATATGATCATCATGCCAATTTTATCACTGTCCGTACGCGGTCAGGTGAGATGGGGATTTTACCAAATCACGCGAATACAATTGCGCCACTAGAGGTACATGAGGTTAAGATTCGGCGAATTGATGATGATAGCCATGTGGATTGGGTCGCCGTTAACGGTGGGATTATCGAGATCAAGAATAATCTGATTACCATTGTTGCTGATTCAGCTGAGCGTGACCGTGATATTGATGTCAGTCGTGCCGAACGAGCCAAACTTCGTGCAGAACGTGCCCTCGCTGAAGCCGAGTTACGCCATCAGACTGATGAGGTCGAACGCGCTAAAGTCGCCTTGCAACGAGCTCTTAATCGCATTAGCGTTGGGGAAAAAGAATAAAATCAACCGTGGGTAAACTTACCCACGGTTTTTATGCTTATGAATTTGGATCGTCAAGACTTCTGCCATGCAAGCCCTTCTCACGCTGCACTTGACGCAAGCGCTCTGGGGTGATATCATTGCCAGCCTCATCGACAATCTTAATCCCCTCCACATGGGCACGCACACTGCGTCGGTAGCCTTCGATGTACTCCTCACGCAGGGCTGCCTGCTCAGCCAGCTCGCTTTCCGTCAAGCCTTCGGCTTTTTTCTTTCGAGCCAATTCATTGATTCGATCAATTTTTGCTTGTTCCATATCATGATACAAAGAGCGTCACAGACAAAGGGAATAAAACAATCTGGGAGACTGTTTTAGCCCGATCCCTAACATCAATGGGGCAAGGGAACGTTGAGGGATAATTTTCTCAACAATCATTTTACCACCGTCTGTAGCTCGTGTTCTAATCCTTTCTAACTTTCTCTTACTTCTTCTGATTAAGGCGGTCAATAAAACGACTGACCTTGTATTTCTGCTCATCTTCTGCCTGTTGTGCAACTACAAAAAAGATAAACATACCGATAATCACAACCAACCAAAACAGAAACTCCGAGATGGTGAATTCAACACCAAAAATCTCAATCATGAGTGATGTCCTTACTTGGTATTGAGCTGATTAAACACCGCCACTTGACCTGCTTTCTCTGCCAAGGTCTTGAGTAGGACCAAGCGATTGTTGCGAACCGCCATGTCGTCCGCCATGACCATGGTGTTGTCAAAGAAAGCGTCAATGACTGGGCTAAGAGCAAAGAGCTTAGCTAGGTTGGCAGCCATGTCCTCACTCAAACTCAAGCCCTCGACAGCCGCTGCCAAGGTTTTTTCCGCCTCGTTTTCAAAGAGATCAGCTGACAGGGTCACACCTGCTTCTGCCTTTTCCGCCAAGTTAAAGACCCGAGCCAGACTTTCCACGGCTGATTTGTAGCCGTCCGTCTTAGAAGCTTGGAAAATAGCCGAGCTGGCAGCCAGAAGCTCCTTGACCACAAAGGTAGAGCTAGAGAGAACTGCTTCTCGGATGTCTTTAGGAATTCTACTGTCCATCATCTTCTCGATACGGGCAGCGATAAAGCTCATGACATCCGCTTGGTTGGCATAGGTCAGGCTATCAAAATTGAGGGCATACAGCTCTGTCACCAACTTGTCCAAAGGAACGGTCCAGCCAAACTTGTCCAAAATCCGCACGATACCAGCAGTTGCCCGACGCAGGGCATATGGATCGTTTGACCCAGACGGGATCAAGCCCACTGAGAAGAATGACAGTAACGTGTCCAGCTTGTCAGAAAGTGCCAAGACCGCACCGACTTTTGTCTCAGGAAGCTCCCCTTCGGCAGAATTTGGCAGGTAATGCTCACGGATAGCTGCTGCCACACCAGCGGTCTCGCTAGCCAAGAGGGCATATTTCTCCCCCATGATGCCTTGGAGCTCGTCAAATTCACCAACCATGCCGGTCAAGAGGTCGAACTTGTAGATGCTGGCAGCACGGTCAAGGTCTGACCGCTCTTCGTCAGATAGCTCTGCCATTGCCGCCAAATGGCTAGCTATGGTCGCCGTCCGCGCCATGTGCTCGGAAAGACTGCCAATTTTTTCATGGAAGGTGACATTAGCGAGCTTCGCCACCAAGTCCGCAATCACCAATTTCTGGTCCTCTTTCCAGAAAAATTCACCGTCTTCCAAGCGTGCTACGAGGACTTTTTCGTTGCCTTTGATGACATTTTCGAGGTGTTGGTCGTTGCCGTTGCGGACAGAGATAAAATTCGGAAGGAGCTTGCCCGTCTTATCCCGCACGACAAAATAGCGCTGGTGATTCTTCATAGAGGTCACCAGAACTTCTTCTGGCACGTCCAGATACTTGGCGTCAAAGCTCCCCATAAAGGCAGTCGGGTACTCGACTAGGTTGAGCACCTCGCTCAAGAGCTCCTCATCAATATCCACAACCACCCCTTGTGCTGCCTCGATGGCTCTGATTTGACTGACAATCATGTCTTGACGTTCCGCTGGGTCTGCGATGACAAACTGCTCCCGCAGGTCAGCTTCGTAGCTGTCAGCAGTTGCAATCTCGGTCTCTTTCCCCAAAAAGCGGTGCCCACGACTGGTGCGACCAGATGTGATGTCAAGAAAATCCATGTCCAAGGCCACATCATCCACCAAGACCATCAAGGTGTGGACAGGTCGGATGTATTTGAAAGTGTTTGAGCCCCAAGCCATGCTAACAGGAAAGGTCAGGCTTTTAAGCACCTCTGGAATACCTGCCAAGACCGTTTCCGCAGGTTGACCCGCTTCATTTTTGGTCACGTAAACATACTCTTCACCCTTAATGTCCTCAAAGCGAATGTCAGCTGTGGTCAAGCCCTTGCCGCGGACAAAGCCTTCAGCAGCCTTGGTAAAGTTGCCATCAGCGTCCAAGGCGATTTTCTTAGCCGGACCCTTGAAGTCTTCGCTTAGGTCGGTTTGACGCTCGGCCAAACCAGACACACGCACGGCCAGACGGCGTGGAGTTGAGAAGGCCTCAATCCCTTCAAAACTCAACCGATTGTCCGCCAAAAAGGCAGACACCTTGTCTTTCAACTGGTTCATGGCAGGCGTCACGATGTAGGCAGGGATTTCCTCCAAGCCCAGTTCAATCAATACAGTTTTTGTCATGTTTTACCTCAAAAATTCTTTTTGAAATGTCTTTTTTGATAGATTCTTAAGTGGTGGGGGACGCCAGTAAACCTTTGGTTTCGTGGCTAATTTTGGAGCCTAAACTCTCCAAAATCCACTCAGACAGAGTGTGGTACAAAGTCTCGGTCTCTCCACTTTATTATCATCAAATAAGCAAGACGCAGTGGTTGAGTGGGCTCTAATACGCTGATTCCATCAGCTTTTACAGCCCCACTCAACTGTGCGGAGATGGGACGACGAAATCGAATTCTGACGAATCACCGATTTCTGTCCCACTCTCTGTCCTGTCACCACGGCGAATCTATCCCAGGATGCTCGCTAAAGCTCGCATTACTCTTCTTCCGCCAAGAGTTTGGCACGAGTTGCCTCATCTAAAAGCGGATAGCCCAAGCGTTTGCGTTCTGCGACAAAGGTTTTGGCGACCACACGCGCCAAGTTTCGGATACGAGCGATGTAGCCTGCCCGCTCCGTCACCGATACTGCCCCACGCGCGTCTAAAAGGTTGAAGGTGTGAGAGCACTTGAGCACATAGTCAAAGGCTGGGTGCACTAGATGCTCATCTAAGCAGCGTTTCGCTTCGGCTTCAAATTTGTCAAAATTGCTGAGCAACAAGTCTTGGTCACTGACTTCAAAGCTGTATTTAGAATGCTCGTACTCTGGTTGGGTGAAGATTTCGCCGTACTTGACCCCACGTGCCCACTCGATGTCATAGACCGACTCGACTTCTTGGATATAGGACGCCAAGCGCTCCAAGCCGTAAGTGACTTCAGCAGTGACAGGACCTGTCTCAAGCCCCCCCACCTGCTGGAAGTAGGTAAATTGAGTGATTTCCATGCCATCAAGCCAGACTTCCCAGCCCAGACCCGCAGAACCCGTTGAAGGATTTTCCCAGTTATCCTCAACAAAGCGAATGTCATGCTCCAAAGGATTGATCCCTAATTTTTCTAAGGATTGCAAATAAAGCTCTTGGATATTGCTCGGCGATGGTTTCATAACCACCTGAAACTGGTGGTGCTGGTAAAGACGGTTTGGGTTTTCCCCATAACGACCATCTGCTGGACGGCGAGACGGCTCTACATAAGCCGCATTCCACGGCTCAGGACCGATGGCACGCAAGAAAGTGTAAGGCGACATGGTTCCCGCCCCTTTTTCTGTATCGTAGGCCTGCATAAGCATGCACCCTTGCTCATTCCAAAATTGTTGTAAGATCAGGATGATCTCCTGGAAAGTCAATTTTTTAGACATAATATTCTCCTTAAAAATAATGTTTAGGACTTGCGATACTCTAATCACTCAACCGATAATGTTTAGTGATGAGAGCTAGTAGAGGGGCTAGGAAAGGGCTCACGAGACGTTCCGTAGGATAGGCGATTGAAATGCCCCTGTGAACAATTCGTCTTGTACGCAAGGTTTCTCCGCTTTAGGTAATCAACCGTTAAGGCTCTTGTGGCAAAACACCTTTTTTTATCAACCAATCCAAAAATGTCTGAACAGGCTCAGTCTCCAACCACTCATGACAATAAGCAAAAACGGCCTCAACAGACCCTAACTGGTCAATCAGCTGATCAACCAGAAGAAAACTGCGCCAATACTCATAAAAAATGCTCGCGTAATCTCCTTCATAAGTTGCCTGACCAAAGTCATTCAGCGAGTGCCAACCATAATGTTGCTCAAAGAGATTGACCAACTGCTGATTTGCCCATTTCTCAGCTGCAAATTCTTCTGGTGTGAGAAAATAGCGGCGACTGATATACTCGACCATGCCCTCTTCAAACCAGATGTAGCGATAAAAGTCCTTATCTTCTGCGAAACGGTCTGACCAATGGGCAAATTCATGACCCAAAACCTGTAAAACATAATTATCTGACACTTGCACATAATACTGACGCAATTGGTCAAGAAGTTCCGACGGCTCATAGCAGTCTAACTGTTTCAGATATAAATCCCGCCAAACCTGCCGTTCTGGCGTCAGTACGAGACGAACAGCATTGGTATAGGCTGGGATAGGGCACTCTCTGATAATATGGCTAGCCGCATGAGCAGTCGCCCAAAGAACTGCTTGCGGCAGATCTCTGACCGCATAGGTCTCGGATAGAAACTGAAGGTAGTCGACTATGGTCTTATCGTACTTAGCCACAAAGGCTTGATAAGCCGTCAACTGTTCCTTGCTATCAACAAGATAGAGATAATCCATCGCTTTCCTTTCTAAAGCAAAGAACCCCATCCCATACACTCCTAGCTTAACGCATAGGGGCGTTCGAGACGCGGTTCCACCCTAATTTATGACTTGATTGGTTATCAAATTGTGAACAGAAAGTGCCGACCCAACACCTGTTTCACTTGGCTCTCACCCCCCCAAGCTCGCTTCAGAAACCCTATGATGGTTCTCTTTCTGGTAATTAGTCTACCAAAAAATCTCAATCTTGTCCAGTAACGATTGTTTTCTGCCTTCTTACATACACTCTTTCAATGACAGAACAGTTACACCATGCATCTGAAGTTAAGTTTTCCTTCAATCAAAAGATTTCTTAACTTCTCCAAATGGCTTAAGACACATTCAGCCTGATAAACAGGTTACCAAATTATACTTGATAAACTTTTTGACCATCAATATAAGTGGCAACCAGATCAAGATCCTTGGTCAAAACAATGAAGTCAGCATCGCGACCGCTCTTAATCTGACCACATTTGTCATCAATCTTGCAGGAAATGGCTGGGATGAGACTGGCCATACGGACTGCTTCGACACGGCTGGCAATACCCCAATCAGCCACATTTTTGAGCCCTTGGTAAAGTTTGAGGATAGAACCTGCTAAACTAGCTGTGTTATCCTTGAGTCGTGCTGTGCCATTTTCCACGATAACAGGGAAATCACCTAGCATGTAATCACCCTCTGGCATACCGCCAGCTCTCATACAGTCTGTGATTAGCGCCACATGGTCATGGCTTTTTTGTTTAATAAGAATTTCGCAAGCCTTTGGATTGACGTGGTGCCCATCACAAATCAACTCCGCATAGGTGTTTGGAATATCGTAAACTGCACCAACCATACCTGGCTCACGGTGGTTGAGACCGCGCATCCCATTATAGGCATGGACCCAGACACTAGCACCAGCGTAGACCGCATCCTGAGCTTGAGAAAAAGTGGCATTAGAATGCCCTAGAGCAACAACGACACCCTGATCCGTCACATGACGGACAAATTCTGAAACACCATTGCGTTCAGGTGCAATGGCAATTTTAGAAATCAACCCTTGGGCAGAAGCCTGCCACGTTTCAAACTGTTCGATAGATGGGTCACCCATGTAAGCTGGGTTCTGAGCCCCCTTGAACTCCTCGGTAAAGTAAGGTCCTTCAAAATAAAGCCCTTGAATCTTAGCTCCTTTAGCATGTTTGGCTTGAGCAACCTTTTCACAAACCTCATTGAGAATCTCAAAGGTTGACGTTAAAGTTGTTGGCAAATAGCTAGTCACCCCAGTTGATGGCAAACCTGCTGAAATCGTCTCGATGGCTTCGACACTGTTGTCCATCACATCTGCACCACCAAAGCCATGGATGTGGGTATCCACCAGACCAGGTGCAATGCTATAGCCTGTATAATCTAAAATTTCAGCGTCAGCAGGTACTTGAGCTGTCCAGTCTCCAAACACGCCGTCTGTTACTGCGAGATAGCCTCCACGACACTCTTCGTAAGGGTAAAAGAAGGAATCTGCTTTTATGTAGTAAGTCATTGACATCGCCTCCATGTACTTGATATTTCTATTATACTCCTCTTTTTTAGATTTGTAAATGGTCTATACCAAATTTTAAACACTTAAATCCCTATATACCTGCTTTCACACCTAAGCTTTGGTTAAATACTTTTCTATTTTAGCTTATCCTGCTCGTAAGTATGAACCAAGTCCAGTCCAGCAAACTGTTGTTGTCTAAGTGCCTCATAGACTAGCAGGCACACAGTATTAGACACATTGAGGCTTCGAACATGATCATCATTCATCGGAATGCGAAGAGCCTTGTCCTCATATTGTCGCATAAACGCCTCTGGCAGACCCGTATCTTCTCTTCCAAACATAAGGTAGTGATCACCTGATAAGGCAAAATCAGCTTGGTCATAGGTTTTTTGAGCAAATTTACTAATTAAGTACAGGCTGCCTTGACAAGTATCTAGAAACTCTTCTAAACTATCGTAATAATGCACCTCTAGCTTATCCCAATAATCTAGACCAGCTCGCTTCATCTTTTTATCATCAATAGGAAACCCCATGGGCTTGATGATGTGCAGGGGAGAATTAGTTGCAGCACAGGTTCTGGCGATGTTGCCTGTATTTTGTGGAATCTGGGGCTGATAAAGCACAATATGATTACGATAGGTCATCATGTCTCCTTCACAATACAAAAATAGTCACACCGTCCGGAATAACTCAGCAGACAGCGTGACTGGCGGTGCTTCATTAACTTAACTCATAACAGGGAAGAGCTAAATCAACGAATGCTTACTACAAGTATAGACCATCTGACATCATTTGTCAAGACTTCTGCTTACACATGACACAACATATTGCTCAGGAGATATCGAGTTGCATCAGCTCTACTATTTTTCATCAAAAATCGTGCTATCCGGCTAAATTTGTGTTAAAATTAAAGGTAAAGACAATTTTTGGAGGACACTATGTCACATTTGGAAGAATTAAACGACCAGCAGTTGGTTCGTCGTGAGAAATTGCAGGCCTTGATTGAGGCAGGAATTGATCCATTTGGGAAACGCTTTGAACGCACGGCTAATTCCGCAGAGTTGAAGGCTGAGTTTGACGAGAAGAGCAAGGAAGAATTAGAGGAACTCGGTGCAACAGCGGTAATTTCTGGCCGTCTCATGACCAAGCGTGGTAAAGGTAAGGCTGGCTTTGCCCATCTCCAAGACCGCGAGGGGCAAATTCAGATTTATGTCCGTAAGGACGATGTCGGCGAAGAGGCCTATGAGATTTTCAAAAAAGCTGACTTGGGCGACTTCCTTGGCATTGAGGGAACTGTCTTCAAGACCAACGTTGGTGAGCTGTCGCTCCATGCGACCAAACTAACCCACCTGTCTAAAGCCCTGCGTCCTCTGCCTGAGAAATTCCACGGCTTAACAGACATCGAAACCATCTACCGTAAGCGCCATCTGGACTTGATTTCTAATCGTGAGAGCTTTGACCGCTTCATCACCCGCTCAAAAGTCATTTCTGAAATCCGTCGCTATTTAGACGGTCTGGGCTTCCTAGAAGTGGAGACCCCTGTCCTCCACAATGAGGCAGGTGGGGCAGCTGCTCGGCCATTTATCACCCACCATAATGCTCAAAATATTGATATGGTTTTACGTATCGCACTTGAATTACACTTAAAACGCCTTATTGTTGGTGGCATGGAGAAGGTCTATGAAATCGGGCGGATTTTCCGTAACGAAGGTATGGACGCTACGCATAACCCTGAGTTTACTATGATTGAGGTTTACCAAGCTTATGCCGACTATCAAGATATCATGGACTTGACCGAGGGCATTATCCAACATGTGGCGAAGAGTGTCAAAGGTGATGCGCCTGTCATCTATCAGGGGACGGAAATCAAGCTTCACGAACCCTTCAAACGAGTACACATGGTGGATGCCATCAAGGAGCAAACAGGCGTGGACTTCTGGCAAGACATGACTTTGGAAGAGGCAACAGCTATTGCTAAGGAAAAACATGTCCCAGTTGAAAAACACTACACTGAGGTTGGGCATATCATCAACGCCTTCTTTGAGGAATTTGTGGAAGATACCCTAATCCAGCCAACCTTTGTTTACGGTCACCCCGTCGCTGTATCACCATTGGCCAAGAAAAATGACGAGGATCCTCGTTTCACTGACCGCTTTGAGCTCTTTATCATGACCAAGGAGTACGGCAACGCCTTTACCGAGCTCAATGACCCGATTGACCAGTTGGAGCGCTTCAAAGCACAGGCAGCAGCTAAGGACCTAGGTGATGATGAGGCAACAGGCATTGACTATGACTATGTTGAAGCACTGGAGTACGGTATGCCACCAACAGGTGGACTCGGTATCGGCATCGACCGCCTCTGCATGCTCTTGACGGACACGATAACTATCCGTGATGTGCTCTTATTCCCTACAATGAAGAATTTGTAAAGTGAATAAAATTTCAGGCACCACAGCAAGTTCACCCCTCGCTTTTGGATTTCCAAGCGAGGGTTTTTGTTTAATAGTCGGATAAAATATTCACAGTGAAGATGCTGTAAGGCGAGATATTGTTGTCAAAGTAATATCCTTCATTCATGGCTTTGCTTGCTTTGACAACTCGACAGCTGGGTTGATTTTTGCGATGATGGTATTCTGAAAAAGCAATCAATCTAAGCACTTGTTTACTTATCCGTCTCTGCCATCGTAATCTGACAAAACAACAAAACCACCGATTAGTCATTTTAACTAATCGGTGGTTTCTTGATATCGGCTATCCTGTTATTAGCCAGATTAACATTCGCTAAAAATTTACCAAAACCAGCCGTCGTTGTCATCTTTGACAGGCTTGGCTTGTTTGACTTTGCGAGGACCTGTGCCATACTGCTCTTCAAGCAAATCTTCTTTATATGGAAGAACAAATGCCAGGATGAAATAAATCAGAATTCCCGGTATATTCGTAAA
The DNA here is from genome assembly GCF_041807725.1 of Streptococcus sp. E17BB. Classification (NCBI taxonomy): domain Bacteria; kingdom Bacillati; phylum Bacillota; class Bacilli; order Lactobacillales; family Streptococcaceae; genus Streptococcus; species Streptococcus sp. E17BB. The sequence goes on along the minus strand of NZ_JBGTZC010000005.1, from coordinate 27,995 downwards.
GAAAATAGCTAACATAAACAGCACACGTACCAAGGACAAATCCCAACCAAAACGATCAGACAGACCGGCTAGGACTCCCGAAACGGCTTTTTGCCGACGAAGTTTATAAAATTCTGTTGTCATGACTGACCTCCTCATATGATGATAAGTCTAGTATAACCGAGGTTTGTCGAAAAAACATCGGTCATAAGACTGATTTTACAAATTCAAGTCTAGCTGCCCTAAACATTTGCCGCAACGGTACTTGGTTTGATTGATTCGCCGCTGCCTTGAGTAAATCGTCCCGCAAGCTCGGCAACTGTAATGATAAGTTGCTTGCCTGCTTGATGGGACAAATCTTAGCCCGTCCACCTGCTTCAGCAAGTCCTTAAAATCTTTATCTCTATGCCGATAGCCCTTTTTAGAATGATACAGGTGATAATGGCAGAGCTCATGCCTGACGATTTTCCGAAAAACAGCTTCGCCATGTTCTTCTAGAACCTTGAGATTGAAGTCCAAATGCCCATCATTTGGAAAGAAGCGACCACCTGTGCTCCTCAATCGGTTATTCCACACAGCCTTGTGGCGAAAAGGAAGACCAAAGTCTTCTAGCGACACTTGCCGAACATAATCATCTAAGTTCATCGAGTGGCACCAAGGACAGATTAACCTTTTGACGATCCTGGTCAATCCTAGAAACCCATACCGTCACAATGTCTCCCACCGAAACCTTCTCACTCGGATGCTTGATAAACTGATGGCTCATTTGTGAAATATGGATGAGCCCATCCTCATGAAGACCAATATCAACAAAAGCACCAAAGTCGACCACATTTCGAACCGTGCCTTCAAGCTCATGTCCAATAGTCAAGTCAGAGAGCTCTAGGACATCTTGACGGAGAATTGGTGCTGCAAATTCCTCACGCAAATCGCGACCTGGCTTGAGCAGATCAGCAATAATGTCCGTTAGCGTCGCTTCACCGATACCCAATTCATGCGCAGTCTCTGCAATCGATAAACGCTTGAGTTTCACTTGAGCAAGCTCATCCAGCTGAGAAATGTCTTGCTTGTCGAGCAAGGCTTTCACAGCAGGGTAGCTCTCTGGGTGAACGCCAGTATTATCCAAAATGTTATTACTCTCTGGAATACGCAAAAAGCCAGCGGCCTGTTCAAAGGCTTTTGCACCCAAACGAGGCACTTTTTTCAACTCAGTCCGGCTCCTGATGAGCCCGTTTTCTTCACGGTAAGCAACAATGTTATCTGAAATCGTATTGCTCAGACCAGAAACATGAGATAACAAGGCACTACTTGCTGTATTGACATTAACACCAACTTGGTTCACCACCGTCTCCACCACAAAATCCAGATGCTCTGCTAATTTCTTCTGGCTGACATCATGCTGGTACTGGCCGACACCGATGGATTTAGGGTCAATTTTAACTAACTCAGCCAGCGGGTCTTGGAGACGTCTGGCGATGGAAATAGCCGAGCGCTTCTCCACAGTCAAGTTTGGAAACTCTGCTCGCGCTTGTTCGGAAGCAGAGTAAACAGAGGCACCGCTCTCGTTGACGATGACATAGGAAACATCACGGTAGTCTGCCAGCACTTCTGCCACAAATGCTTCACTTTCTCGACTAGCTGTGCCATTCCCAATCGCAATAATCTCTATCGCAAACGCCTCAATAAGCTGCCTCAGCTCGGCTTTAGCTTCTGTAATTTGAGCCTTGCTAGCAGGCTTAACGGGATAAATCACCTGAGTCTCTAGGAGCTTACCTGTCTGGTCCACTACTGCTAATTTTGCCCCTGTCCGAAAAGCAGGGTCAAAGCCCAAAACCATTTTCCCTTTGAGAGGAGGAATTAAAAGCAACTGACGGAGATTGGTTGAAAAGAGCTGTATAGCCCCATCTTCTGCCATTTCGAGGAGTTCTGACCAGATGCGTCGTTCAATAGCAGGTAGAATTTTTTTCTTGAGGGCTGATTGGATAATCTGGTCGATGTACTGGTTCTTTTCCTTGAAGCGAGCCGCTAAAAAACGGATCATTTTGTCCACGTTATGGACAAAACTGAGTTTGAGGATTCCTAGTTTGTCAGCCCTATTGAGCGCTAGAACCCGATACCCATGCAATTTATTGATAGGTTCTATAAAATCATAATAAATTTGAAAGACTTTTTTCTCATCAGCTTTTTCATCTTTAAGCTCTGAGGTTAACTGCCCATAGCGCCAGACCTCATTGTAAACCCATGACCTAACCCTGTGATCATCAGCCAAAGCTTCAATTAAAATATCACAAGCTCCTGCTATAGCTTCCTTAGCAGTTGGGTATTGTTCGCTGACAAAAGTTGCCGCCTGTTGACTCAAATCACCAACATTCTGCAAGATGAGACGCGCCAAGGGGAATAGACCTGCTTCCCTGGCTTGTGTTGCCTTGGTACGGCGCTTTTCTTTATAAGGAGCATAAAGTTCCTCGACTTCTGATAACTTTGTCGCCTGCTCGATGGCAGCTTTTAGCTCTTCTGTTAATTTTCCTTGCTCAGCTATTTTACCTAGTACAGTTGCTTGGCGTTCCATCAATGCCGTCAAACTCTTGTCTAAATCCACAATAGCTTTGATGGCAACTTCATCAAGGTTACCTGTTGCTTCCTTGCGGTAACGAGCGATAAAAGGAATGGTGTTGCCTTCTGCCGTCAAGACAAGGACTGTTTCAACTTGTGTTGGGCTCACACTCAGGGTGTGAGCAATTTTTTCTTTCTGTTCCATAGGACTATTATATCACATTAAAAGATAAAAGAAAAAAGCATCAGGTGATGACGAGTGGCAACTAAAAAACACTCGTCACGTCAGTTGTCACAAGTGTTTTATGCATTAACTAAAATTTAACGAGTGACTGTCAATGATGCTGAAATCCTGATGTCGTTAAATGATAAGGGGTGACTATTAGTTCCTCCATACTCATTTGTACTGGTAGATTCATTTACGCTTTCCCAGCAAAATAAGCACGTACCTTTGGTGCAACCTGTTCATCATAAATCCTGATTGCCTTTAAGGTCTCAGCATATGGCATAGAACCAATTGGCAAGTGTAGCATAAAGCGATCTAGGTCCAAATCCTCAATCAGGCGAATCATCTTCTCAGCCACGGTATCGGCATCACCGACAAACATGGCGCCATCTGGTCCAACTGCACTGTCATAATACTCACGAGTCAGTGGTCGCCAGTAAGGACGTGTCCGCCCAATATTATCGGAAGCAATTTTAGTCGGTAGGAAATAATCTTCGACAGCTTGTTCTGTTGTTTCAGCCAACCATCCCCACGAATGGGCAGCAATTTTTAACCGATCACTATCATGCCCTGCTTGCTGACCAATCTCTCGATAAGCTTTGGTTAGTTGTTTGAAGGCTCTGGGATTGCCACCGATAATCACGTAAGCAATCGGTAAACCTTTTTCTGCAATTTTGACAGTCGAAGCCGCATTACCGCCAGTCGCTACCCAAATCGGAAAGTCTTTTTGCACAGCACGAGGTAAAACTGGCTTGTTATCAACGGTTTGGGTATGCTTTCCTGTCCAATTCAGATAGGTAGAGTCTTTAATCGCTAAAAGCATCTCCAATTTTTCGTCGAACAGTTCTTCATAATCTTTCAAATCATAGCCAAATAGCGGAAAACTTTCTGTAAATGATCCTCGACCAGCCATAATCTCTGCTCTGCCATTTGACAACGCATCAATGGTAGCATACTGCTGGTAAAGGCGAATAGGATCAATAGAGGACAAAACGGTCACCGCAGAACTCAAGCGAATGCGCTTGGTCTTAACCGCACCAGCAGCAAGAACAATCTCTGGTGCAGAAACCGCAAAATCTTCTCGATGATGCTCCCCAATGCCATAAAAATCAAGACCAACCTGATCAGCTAATTCAATCTCCTCAACTAAATCACGCAGGCACTGGTCATGAGCCAAGGGCTTTCCTGTGCCAACCAGTTCAGACGTGTCGCCAAATGTTGAAATACCTAACTCGATCTGTTTCATGCATAAACTCCTTCGTTATATGATGAGTATTATTTTATCACTATGTAGTGTCTTTTTCGATTCATTTGATCAGTTCTGATTGCCGAAAATAAAAAGTGAAAAGCAACCGTTCATTCAATAAGGTGTATTCCAGACCGACACAGTTGAATAAGTTAATGAACTCAGCACATCAGAGGTACTCAGCCACTGCGTCTTGGTTAATTGACGGTAATAAAATAAAGAAGCCAGGATTCTCCCCAGCCTCTCCTAATCCTATCTGACGAGTGACTCACGCGCAGTCACTCCGTTGGAATAAGCTATCAAAGCTTTACAGACTAGCGGTTAAAGCTGTGCTTGATTTGCATGACCTACCTTTGACCAACCACCAGACGGCTACTCAAAAGATAATCCAACACGTTTGTTCACACTTTTCAGCTTAACTTAAAACGAGCTCATCGCTAGCCAGACGTTCACCACTATTTTTGTGGAAAAGCTCCAGCAAATCTGAAACTGTCAGCTTTTCTTTTTCCTGACCAGAAATATCCACCACAATGTTCCCTTGATGAAGCATGATCAAGCGATTGCCATAGCGAATAGCGTGTTCCATGTTATGGGTAATCATCAGGGTCGTCAATCGGTGGCCTGTCACAATCTTATCCGTCAGTTGCATCACCATATCGCTGGTCTTAGGATCAAGGGCAGCTGTGTGCTCATCCAGCAAAAGGAGCTGTGGTTTAACCAAGGCAGCCATCACCAGAGTGAGCGCTTGCCTCTGACCGCCTGATAGAAATGCCGTGTCGACCTTGAGGCGATATTCTAACCCTAGACCTAGCTCTGCTAATTCTTGGCGAAATAGCTCGCGCTGGCTCTGTTTAACCCCCTTAGTCAGCCCTCTAGCTTGACCGCGTTTGTAGGCGATAGCCATATTCTCCTCAATGGTTAGACGAGAAGCTGTACCCATCTTAGGGTCTTGAAAGACCCGACTAATCATTTTTGCCCGCTTAGCGACAGGCAAATCCTTAATGCTTTTACCACCAAGTAGGATATCCCCCTGATCAATGGGTAATGTGCCTGCCAGACAGTTCATTAAGGTTGATTTGCCTGCCCCATTTCCTCCAATTACGGTGATAAAATCGCCCTCTTCTGCGGTTAAATTAAGGCCTCTCAAGACATGGTTTTCATTGATTGTTCCTGCTTCAAAGGTTTTATGGATTGCTCTTAATTCTACAAGTTGTGTCATCTCATTCTCCTATCTTACACGAGGCTGTCTCAGTTTTAGCTTATCTTGGACTTCTGGCACATACAGCACCACCGCTAGTAAGCCCGCTGAAAAGAGCTTGACCATATCTGCATCAACACCTGGCAAAGAGAGAATAGCCAGCAAAATCAGACGATAAATCACCGCACCAACAACGATAGAAACCAGACGCCAACCCAAGGTTAAATGACGAATTAACACTTCTGCGATGATAATAGAGGCTAGACCGATAACAATCGTCCCAACACCTGAATTGATGTCTGCATAGCCATTATTCTGTGCCAACAGCGCACCACATAAGGCAATCAAGCCATTTGACAGGGCATAAGCAATAATTTTCATGTTATCCGTGTTGATACCATTCGCCGCACTCATCGGAATATTGTCCCCTGTCGACCGTAAAGCTAAACCAAGTTCTGTATGAAGCAAACCAATAAGACCAGCTAGGATAATGCTTAGGGTCATCAAGCCAATCACCATCACTGCTCCTGTCTTGTCTAGACCAAATTCTCGCAGGCGACTGACCAACGTTTCCTGCTGAAGAAGAGCTAGATTAGCCTTGCCTAGAACCTTGAGATTAACCGAATACAGACCAGTCAGAACGACAATACCAGTTAAAAGGCTAGGTAGCTTCATCTTGGTATGTAATAAACCTGCTACCACACCAGCTAATGCACCGCCAACAGCAGCGAGCAAGGTGGCCAGAATAGGGTCGACACCATTGACAATCGCAATGGCACAAATTGCGCCGCCAAGTGGGTAAGTCCCTTCAGCGGTTAAATCAGCGATGTCCAAAATACGAAAGGTCAGATAAACACCAATAACCATAACCGCCCAGAGTAATCCCTGTGAAATTGTTGATAAGATAAGTGACATCAAAAAGCCTTCTTTCTAAGATTTAGTTAGTCGTAAGAGCTGAAAGGTCAAGGTCCAGCTTGTCGGCCATATCCTGATTGACATAGAGTTCTAAATGCTCAGGTAACTCAACTGACAGACGAGCAGGTTGTTCCCCAGATAGGATTTTAACCGCTTGACGAGCGGTTTGAGCACCTAGTTTTTGGTAATCCGTTCCGTAGGTGAGAAGTCCACCGACTTTCACCATATCAATAGAACCCCCAACAATCGGTACCTTCTTCTCAATGGATAATTGCCCCAACAGCGCCATGGTTGATGCAATTGTGTTATCTGTCGGCACAAAAACCACATCAACTGTTGACATTAAGCTACTCGCTGCATCCTGAACATCATTGGTGCTTGAAATACCTTTTTTATAGACGGTGTAACCTGCTGCTTTAAGGGCTGCTTCTGCTTGTTTGACCTGAACTTCCGAATTGGATTCATTGGTGGTATAGAGGATACCGACTTTTTTAGCAGATGGCAGAGCTTGTTTGATGAGCTCAACTTGCTTACCAATCGGTGCTTGGTCACTCGTACCAGTCAAAAGACCGCCAGGTTTTTCCAAACTCTCAACTAAGTCTGCCGATGCAGGATCCGTCACAGCCGTAAACAAAATCGGCGTCTCTGTGCTTGCTAGAGCCAAAGACTGAGCCGCAGGAGTTGCGATACCAAGTACCAAATCACTATCTGCAACCAGTCGCTCAGATACGGTCTGAAGTTGTGATTGATCCCCTTGGGCATTTTGATAATCCCACTCGATCGTGTAACCCTGCTGTTCTAATTCTGTTTCAAATCCCTGACGGGCTGCTGTCAAAGACTCATGCTCGACATATTGGAGAATGCCGACTTTAACAGTCTTTCCTGATGAGGAACTACTATCCGTCTGCTGACAAGCTGCCAGGGTCACTGCTAACAAACCAATGCTCAAATACTTGACTAAATCTTTCATTATTTTTCTTTTCCTATCTGTTTAATTGTTTCTGGGTTAAGCCCAAGTAATTTTGCCATATCTTCATTAACTGCAATACTAGTAGCATCTGGGCTTTTAACGCTTAATTCAGAAGGCTTTTCCCCTTTTAAAATCTGCACCGCTAATTCTCCAGCTTGTTTTCCAACGGCTTTAAAATCAACTCCTGAGGTCAATAAAACACCTTCTAACACCGCTTCATCACTACCAAGAGCAGGAACCTTTGCTTCTCTTAAGACATCACCTATCGTAGCAATGGTTGAAGCAACTGTATTATCTGTTGGGAGGTAGATGGCATCAACTTGAGTTGCCAGCTGACTCATCACCTGTTGCACATCATTGGTGCTGGTCACGGTTTTTTCAATAACTTCTAAACCTTGTTGTTCTAAGGCTTTTTTTGCCACCTTAGCCTGCGATTCTGAGTTCACCTCACTGGAATTATAAAAGATGCCGATTTTTTTGGCTGTTGGAAACAGTTTGGTGAGTAGTTCAACTTGTTTAGCCACATCTAGAGCATCTGTCGACCCCGTCATATTGCCGCCAGGTTGCTCCAAGCTCTTGACCAAACCAGCTGCTACAGGGTCAGTGACTGCGGTAAATAGAGCAGGTGTGCTATCATCGACAGTCAACAGACTTTGAGCAGCAGGCGTGGCAATGGCAAGATGGAGATCATTTTGCCCAGCCAGTTTCTCAACCATCGTTTGGAGATTACTCTGATCAGCCTGAGCATTTTGCAAGGTTACCTTGAGGTTATCTCCTTCTGTGTAACCAGCTTCTTGTAGGGCTTCTAAAAAGCCTTCACGCGCCGCATCGAGGGCAGGATGTTCAGCATACTGGATAATCCCCAGCTTCACTTTATCATCTGTCATTTTCCCACAAGCAGCTAAGACAACCGCTCCAAAACTCATAACGACGAGCATTTTTAAGGACTTAAAAAACATCATTTTCCTCTTTCTATTCATTAAGCACAACAGAAAACCACTTAGAAAATTCTAAGTGGTTAACCGAGGATTGTATAAAACATACAAAACAGGTAGGCCTGTCCACTTAGATTTTTTCATCTATGTGGACAAACAACTCAAATAGCCATGACCCCATAGATACAAACAACTGTTTGGTCTGTTTGCATCTATGCCTGGCATAAACACAAACACTATCTAAAGTAGCCATAGTAAAATGCTGCTGCGACGGTGATCGTGCGGTTAGTTAACATACCTTTTTCCTCCTTGATTTATTTTTTATTATTCTATGCCTTTTTTTCTCGTTTGTCAAGCTTTTTTGACATTTTTTTAATGTTGAGATGATTGCCAAGTGGTCGACAGCAACAATGACTTAATAGTCACCGCCTTCAACCCCGTAATACTCTTCTAGGGTTAGGCCTGATTGGTAAACTTCGGTGGCTTCCTGACCGATGTAGCGAACATGCCAGCTCTCAGCCATATAACCTGTGATATTCTCCTTGCCTGGCAAATAGCGCACCACAAAACCATAGTGGTGAGCATTGTTTGCCAACCATTGACTAGCAGCAGGCTCTTCCAGAAGCTGCCCTGAAGCATCTAAAACATCAAAAGCCAAACCTGTCTGGTGTTCACTGTAGCCTGGTCTAGCCGAATAACGGTCAGCAGCGGCTTGTCCATCTTGATTAACATAGCTCTGATAGAGGCTGGCTTGATAATCATAACTTCTAAATCCGCTGTAATTGTCCGACACACTAAAACCTGCTGCTCGCATGGCGCCCAAAAGCTCCCTAAAGGCAGCACCAGCTACCCCATCTTCACCAGGATTATAATCGGCTGCCAAAGGGTGTTTCTTATTGACAATGATCACATCGCCATATTTACCACGAACACTGTGGTAAAAACCCGTTGATGGAGTGCTTGCTGCTTGAGAAGCAGCTGTTTCAGTCTCAGGCTTGTCTTCAGAGACAGGGGTATTTTCTTGAGAACTTTTTGGGCTCTCTTGGGACATGGCAGAGCTGTTAGACGATGATTGATCCTGAGCTTTTTGACTGTCTGCTACTTTAGACACTGTGGTTGACGAGGCTGACGATTTAGCTGTTGACGTCGTCTCTGTTTGCTTGTTCCCACAGGCAGTCAACAAAATCAAGCCACAAGCCAAAATGATAACCTTACTTTTCATCTTATTTCCCTTTCTCGGCTACTGCCGCTTACGTGCAATCAGATGGATTGGGGTTCCTTCAAACTTGAAAGCGGCGCGGATTTGGTTTTCTAAGAAGCGCATATAAGAGAAGTGCATGAGTTCTTCCTCGTTGACAAAAACAACGAAGGTCGGTGGCTTGACCGTCACTTGGGTGGCGTAAAAGATTTTCAGTCGTTTGCCCTTGTCGGTCGGTGTCGGATTGATCGCAACAGCATCCATGATGACATCGTTGAGCACTGCAGATGGGATACGCATGTTCTGGCTTTCAGAAATCCGCTTAATCAGCTCTGGTAACTTGTGCAGGCGTTGCTTGGTCACGGCTGACACAAAGATAATCGGTGCATAAGATAGGAACTGGAAGTTATCTCGAATATCGGCCTCCCACTGACTAACGGTGTGGTTGTCTTTTTCCAAGGTGTCCCACTTGTTCACCACGATGATGAGACCTTTTCCTGCCTCATGGGCAAAGCCAGCAATCCGCTTGTCGTACTCACGAATGCCTTCTTCGGCATTGATGACGAGCAAGACAACATCTGAGCGGTCAATGGCCCGCATGGAGCGCATGACAGAGTATTTCTCCGTATTCTCGTAGACCTTACCAGATTTGCGCAGACCTGCGGTATCAATCATGATGTACTCTTGCCCCTCGCTATCGGTAAAGCTAGTGTCAATAGCATCGCGCGTTGTCCCTGCAATCGGGCTAGCAATCACACGGTCTTCTCCCAAAATAGCGTTAATTAGACTTGACTTGCCGACATTTGGACGGCCAATCAGGCTGAATTTGATGATATCTGGATTTTCCTCAACTTCTTCTGCGGGCAGATTGTCCACGATGGCATCCAAGACGTCACCTGTCCCAATCCCGTGGACAGACGACACAGGGTAGGGATCACCCAGACCCAGTGAGTAGAAATCGTAAATCTCGCTTCGCATCTCGGGGTTGTCAACCTTGTTAACTGCTAAGATAACAGGCTTATTGGTCTTGTAGAGGATACGGGCGACATACTCATCGGCATCAGTCACACCTTCTTTACCTGACACAACAAAGACGATAACATCAGCCTCCGTCATAGCAATATCTGCTTGGTGCTTGATTTGCTCCATGAATGGCGCATCAACATCGTCAATACCGCCTGTATCAATAATGGAAAATTTGCGGTTGAGCCAGTCAGCTGTCGTGTAAATACGGTCACGCGTCACACCTTCCACGTCTTCAACGATGGAAATTCGCTCCCCTGCGATACGATTAAATAACGTCGATTTTCCTACATTAGGGCGCCCGACGATGGCGACGGTTGGTAAAGCCATGTGTTCTCACTTTCTAGCGTCGATTTTTCCCCAAAAGATGGAGCTCCTTAGCCACGGCACGAATTCGTTCCAAAACTCGTTTGGCCTGCCAAGTTTCATCCCCTTGCTTGCTTTGAGCTAATTTTTTCTCTAAATCCTCTAAACTGTAATTGGACGTAAAAAAAGTCGGCAATTCCTCCAGCATACGGTATTGCAAAATGACCTGTAAGACGTCATCACGCACCCAGCTGGTTGAAGTTTCCGCACCGATATCATCTAATATCAGAACGGGAGCAGCCTTGACATCATCAATTTTCTCCTTAACAGAGCTTGTCGAGATGGCATTTTTGACATCAACCACAAAGGTAGGGTAGTGAAGCATAGTCACTGCCACACCTTTTTGAACGGACAATTCTCTAGCTAAACCAGCTAGCAAGAAGGATTTCCCTACTCCCATATTCCCGTAAAGATAAATGCCTTTTTGAACATTTGGATAAGCTTGCAAGAACTGACTCAGCTCTGCCAATAACGTAATACGGTTAGGATCACTAAAATCAATATCTGAAAAACTGATGTACTGATAGGATTTTGGGAGATTGATAAGCTTGATACGGTCTGTTGCCTCTACTTGTTGCTGACGATGGATCAGTTCTTTTGTTTCACGATAGGTCACATCAGCATAGCCCTCATTCATCACCAAAATTGGCTCATAACCTTTGGCTAAATAGTCTGGTGATTGGCTGATGAAACGCTCTTTTTCTTGGCGGTACTGGTTGAATTTGGGCAGGCTTCGTTCAATCGTTGCCCGATCCAGCTGATGAGTCACGATAAAGTTAGCGACATCAGGATGAGCCAGAACATCCTGTAAGACCTGTTCTTGGTCTTGCAAAAATTTTGGCATCTTACTTGATAAGGTGTCTCCAATTTTTTTCATCTTATTCCTCCCTTCCTGATTGTCCCAACATCTGACGTTTTAGCTCTTCTAGTTGCTCTTGTTCTTCTTGACTGGACTCCGTTTTATAGTCTTGATGACTCCAGCTTGGCACATTGGTTTGAGGGTTGCTGCCGGCCTTTGGTTTAGCGGATGACTGTGGCTTTTGTTGCCAATAAAGCAGAGCTTGCTCTCCTGTTTTGATGTCCTTATAGGAAAAATCATTGGCAATCTTCATCAAATAAACCTTGTTAAGATTAGCAGACTTGGTGCGTTGTAAGGTGTAGAGCACCATGAGATTGATCACGTCATCTAAAAAGCCCATCTGTGCCAATTCGCGTAGCAACTGACGCTCCTGATCGGTGACCATCGCCTTTCTCATTTTTTTCAAGGTAGACAGGTAAACTTCTGGAGCATGGCTTTGCGCCGTTTTTAGAGCAGCTTGTTCCTCACGAGTTAGACCAGTACTCTGACTCGGTTGCTCTTGTTGTTCCTGTTTAGCACGCAAGCGAACCAGTGATAGTTGACCCTTAACTGCTGTGGCTTTGGCTAACTGATAAGTATCAAACCAGGTCAGACCATTCTCCTCAGCAAAATGATAAAGACCTAAGACATCCGTTTGTTCGTTGTCAAAGTAGAGACCATCTCGTCTCATCAGCTGCTTGAAATGCTCGAGATCAAAGTTAATATCAGCTTGTTTGGGATGATGATAGACTTCTCCGCGATCAGAAAATACTTCTGAAAAACGTTTGGTCTGATCAACGGCCTCGACTGGCAAGGTCATTTGTAAATCTTCCACAGCAACTTCCCCGATATAGCTGCTTAGCAGGCTACGATAAACAGCATTATTCAGAAAACTTTCCCTATCCAAGGGGCTACTAAGCTTAATCAGATAGGTTTGATGGTGTTGATAAAACTTGATTAAACCTAAAGCCCCCAGTTTATCAAAAGCAGTCCGTAAACGGTCAAATCCAAACTGCAAGTGGTTAAGCAGTTCGGTAAAAGGGTGCAATGCTCTGCCATTATCAAAAAAATGAACCAGATAATTGTACACCAAATAAGCGTCTGCACCCATAAGCGGCTGATAAAGTTGTAACAAACTAGCCTGATCAGGGTAGACACAGTTATTTTTTAGATAGGAGAAGGTATCGTTAGGCTTCATCGGAACGCCGTCCCTTCTTGCTACGAACCCTCTTAGTAATCTGTTGCAATAATTCCTCAATCTCGTCAACGTCCTTAAAGCTCCGGTAAACAGAGGCGAAACGAACGTAGGTGATTTCGTCTAATTCTGCCAGCTCATCCATAACAAGATTGCCGATATGGGTCGAGGGAACCTCACGTTCAAAGGTCTGACGCAAAGACTGCTCGATGCGGTCAACAACCCCCTCTAGGTCATCGCTAGAGACAGGGCGTTTCTGGGCACTACGCAAAATACCGTTAAAAATCTTATCCCGGGAAAACTCTTCTCGCGTCCCATCTTTTTTTATCACCAACAAGGGTATTTCTTCCAATCGCTCAAAAGTTGTGAACCGATTTTGACACTCATCGCAAGACCTGCGACGACGGATGGCTGTGCCTTCTTCCGCTTGACGACTATCGACAACACTTGATTTGGTGCAATGGCATTTCGGACAACGCATAGTCCCCTCCTTGATGGCTTTATTTGTTTTATTATAACATAAAATACCCCTAAACACTAGAAAACAAAAACCTATCTTGCCTAAGCAAGATAAGTTTTGTCAGAACTATTCTGAAACAGTTTCGGTAACCTCAACTGGTGCAATATCTTCTAAGATTTCGATATCGTTGACTGCCTGAGGTTCAATGTTACGATAACGGAACATACCAGTACCAGCTGGAATGGTCTTACCGATGATAACATTCTCCTTGAGACCCAGCAAGTGGTCACGTTTACCACGGATAGCGGCATCAGTGAGGACACGAGTTGTCTCTTGGAAGGATGCGGCAGAAAGGAAGGAATTAGTCTCCAGAGAGGCCTTGGTAATTCCCATCAGCACAGGACGAGCGGTTGCTGGGATTTGTCCAGCAATCACGTACTCCGCATTGGCATCAGTAAAGTCTGCGATGTCCATAAGAGTACCAGGCAGAAGGTCTGTATCCCCTGGATCCATGACACGTACTTTGCGGAGCATTTGACGCACCATCACCTCAACGTGTTTATCACCGATTTCTACCCCTTGGCTACGGTAAACTTTTTGTACTTCTGCAAGGAGATAGGTCTCTACAGAAAGGGTATCACGGACTTCTAACAAGCGTTTTGGCTGGATGGACCCTTCTGTCAGCGCTTGACCACGGTTGACAAAGTCACCTTCGTTGACTGTCAGACGAGCAGTGAACGGTACTTGGTACTCACCCATGCCAGTCTGCCCTTTGACGTAAACCTTCTTGGTCCGAGTGCTAGCGTCCTCATCGATTTGTACCACCTCACCTTTAACTTCGGTGATGACCGCTTCCCCTTTAGGGTTACGGGCTTCAAAGATTTCTTGGATACGTGGCAAACCTTGGGTGATGTCGGTGTTTGAGGCCACACCACCCGTGTGGAAGGTCCGCATGGTCAACTGGGTACCAGGCTCACCGATAGATTGAGCGGCGATAGTACCAACTGCTTCACCAACTTCAACCGCATCACCAGTCGCCAAGTTGATACCGTAACAATGACGGCAGACACCGTGACGGGTGTTACATGTAAAGACGGAACGGATGGTGACTTCTTCAACACCAGCTTGGCTGATTTCAGCCGCCTTAGCTTCCGTAATCAACTGATTAGGACCGATGATAACCGCACCTGTTTCAGGATGCTTAACTGTTTTCTTGGTGTAACGACCAGCCAGACGTTCTTGAAGGGTCTCGGTCACTTCCTTACCATTGGTAATGGCTGTGATGGTCAAGCCACGATCAGTTCCACAGTCATCCTCACGAATGATAACATCCTGCGCCACATCAACCAGACGGCGAGTCAGGTAACCTGAGTCCGCAGTCTTGAGGGCGGTATCGGTCATTCCCTTACGAGCACCGTGGGTAGAGAAGAACATCTCGAGTACCGACAGACCCTCACGGAAGTTAGACAGGATTGGCAATTCCATGATACGACCGTTTGGCGCCGCCATCAGACCACGCATACCGGCCAACTGGGAGAAGTTTGAGATGTTACCACGAGCTCCAGAGTCCATCATCATAACGATTGGGTTCTTCGGATCTTGGGTTTCAACCAAGCGTTTTTCCAGAGCTTCCTTGGCCTCACGCCAAGTCGTCGTAACAGCGATATAACGATCCGTATCGGTCATCAAACCACGACGGAAGGCCAAATTAAGCTGCTCCACTCGGTCGTGCGCTTGTTCGATAATCTCTTGCTTGTTGTCAATGACAGGAATATCCGCCACACCAACCGTCAAGCCAGCAAGGGTAGAATGATGGTAACCCAAGTCTTTCAAGCGGTCAAGGAAGGCAGACGTTTCTGTCGTTCTCAAGCGTTTGAAAGTCTCTGCAATGATATGCCCCAAATTTTTCTTTTTAAATGGTTGGTTCAATGGCAGAGCTTTAATAACAGCTTTAATATCTTGACCTGATTCCAGGAAGTACTTATCTGGTGTCCCATCAGTCAGGTTAGCCATCGTTGGCTCTTGCAGATAAGGCAGGTCATCTGGGATAACTTTGTTAAAGATGATTTTCCCAACAGTTGTCATCAGAATCTTATGACGCTGGTCATCTGTCCAAGGCTTATCAGGCATACTATCAACAGCGATACCAACACGGCTGTGCAGGTGAACAATACCATTTCGCCAAGCCATAACAGCCTCATCATAGTCCTTGAAGACCATGCCTTCTCCTTCGCGACCCTCGTCTTCCATGGTCAAATAATAGTTACCAAGAACCATGTCCTGAGATGGCGTTACAACTGGTTTACCATCTTTCGGGTTGAGGATGTGTTCCGCCGCCAACATCAGGAGACGAGCTTCTGCCTGTGCTTCTTCAGATAATGGCACGTGAATAGCCATCTGGTCACCGTCAAAGTCGGCGTTGTAAGCCTCACACACCAACGGGTGCAGACGAAGCGCACGTCCGTCGATTAGGACAGGCTCAAAGGCCTGAATTCCCAAACGGTGAAGGGTCGGTGCGCGGTTAAGGAGCACTGGGTGTTCTTTGATAACCTCTTCCAAAATATCCCAGATGCGCTCATCCCCACGTTCCACCATACGTTTTGCCGCCTTGACGTTTCCAGCCAAGTCACGAGCAACGATTTCTCGCATGACGAATGGTTTGAAGAGTTCAATCGCCATCTCACGTGGGACACCACATTGGTACATCTTCAAGTTTGGTCCAACAGCGATAACGGAACGCCCTGAGAAGTCAACCCGCTTACCAAGTAGGTTTTGACGGAAACGCCCTTGTTTACCCTTGAGCATGTGGCTAAGGGATTTTAGAGGACGGCTACCAGGTCCTGTGATCGGACGACCACGTCGACCGTTATCAATCAAAGCATCAACCGCCTCTTGCAACATCCGTTTTTCGTTCTGAACAATGATGCCTGGGGCATGAAGCTCCAAAAGACGAGCCAAGCGGTTGTTACGGTTGATCACACGACGGTAGAGGTCATTGAGGTCAGAGGCCGCGAAACGACCACCATCCAGCTGCACCATTGGGCGCAAATCTGGTGGAATAACTGGCAGGATGTTAAGGATCATCCATTCAGGCTTGTTACCAGACTTGTGAAAGGCATCCAGCACATCCAAACGACGAACGATTTTGACCCGTTTTTGCCCTGTTGCTGATTTTAGCTCTTCCTTTAGAGCAGCAATTTCAGTTGGCAAATCCACTTGCTTGAGCAAGTCTTGGATGGCTTCTGCCCCCATTTTTGCCACGAAAGAGCCGTGACCGTACTCCATGAGTTTTTCACGGTATTCGCGTTCGGTCAAAAGAGATTTGTGCTCAAGCGGTGTTTCCATCGGATCGATAACCACGTAGGCCGCAAAGTAGATGACCTCTTCCAACGCACGTGGGCTCATATCCAAGGTCAAGCCCATCCGAGATGGGATACCTTTAAAATACCAGATGTGAGAAATCGGCGCCTTGAGTTCAATGTGTCCCATGCGTTCACGACGGACCTTGGCACGAGTGACTTCAACACCACAGCGGTCACAGACAATGCCCTTGTAACGAATACGTTTGTATTTGCCACACGCACACTCCCAGTCTTTGGTCGGTCCAAAAATGACCTCATCAAAGAGACCTTCGCGCTCTGGTTTTAGGGTTCGGTAGTTGATAGTTTCTGGCTTTTTCACTTCACCATAGGACCATGAACGAACCTTGCTGGGTGATGCCAGAGTGATTTGCATACTTTTAAAACGATTTACGTCAACCACTACATTTTACCTTTCTTAATTTCTGCTATACAAAAGAATAAGGGAAATTTATCTTGTTTCAAAGGAAATTAGCTGTGAGCCTTTGGTGACTAATAAGCCTTGTTGACCCTCAACAAGCTGGTCATAGAGCTCTTTTGAAATGTCTTGAGTCCAGTGATGCCCACTGCTGTCTTCGAGAACCAAAAAGCAACGTGAACGTGGGAACAAGGTTAGGAGGTTATACTTCTTGAACTTTTTCACCACCTTGACCTCTCGTTGATTGATTGGTGCCTTTTTATTTTTCAAGTACAACAAGGACTGCAATATGGCACAAACAACTAGTGGCACTAAAACACTTCTCATACACTAATGTCCTTCTCAACTCGCAAGAAGTTTGGACTAGGCGAGGGCCGCCTAGTCAGCTTCTTATTATTAATTTTCTAATGCTGCCTCATCTTCTTCAGCTTCTTCGTCAACCTGTTCCGTTGTCTTACCTTCTTGTTCTGCCAATTCACGAGCAAAGGCTTCTGCTTCACGTGCTTGACGCTCACGAGCTTTTTCAAGGTCATCAACGTGCATCACGTCATCATCTTCACCCTCGTCCAAATCACGAAGTTCGACTTCATTATCATCCTCATCAAGGACACGCATGTCAAGACCAAGTGACTGCAATTCTTTAACAAGAACGCGGAAGGATTCTGGCACGCCTGGTTTTGGAATTGGCTTACCTTTAGTGATGGCTTCATAGGCTTTGAGACGACCCGTCACATCATCTGACTTGTAGGTCAAGATTTCTTGAAGGACATTTGATGCACCATAAGCTTCCAGCGCCCAAACTTCCATCTCACCAAAACGCTGACCACCGAACTGAGCTTTACCACCGAGCGGTTGCTGGGTAACCAGTGAGTATGGACCAACTGAACGGGCATGGAGCTTGTCGTCAACCATGTGGTGGAGTTTGATCATATACATGACCCCAACTGAGACACGGTTATCAAACGGCTCACCTGTCCTTCCGTCGTAGAGAACAGTCTTAGCATCGCTATCCATGCCAGCTTCTTTAACAGTTGACCAGAGATCTTCTGAAGTCGCTCCGTCAAAGACTGGGGTCGCAATGTGGATACCTAGGTTTTTAGCCGCCATTCCGAGGTGAAGTTCCATAACCTGACCGATGTTCATCCGTGATGGTACCCCGAGCGGGTTGAGCATGATGTCAACTGGTGTTCCATCTGGCAGGTATGGCATATCCTCAACTGGAACAATACGCGATACGACACCTTTGTTCCCGTGACGTCCCGCCATCTTATCACCCACTTTGATTTTACGCTTCTGAGCGATGTAGACACGTACTAGTTTATTAACGCCAGATGGCAGTTCATCACCGTTGGCACGAGTAAAGATTTTAACATCGCGAACAACACCATCACCACCGTGCGGTACACGTAGAGAGGTATCGCGCACTTCACGTGACTTGTCTCCAAAGATAGCATGGAGGAGACGCTCCTCAGCTGAGAGGTCTTTTTCACCTTTCGGTGTTACCTTACCAACGAGAATATCGCCCTCTTTAACTTCAGCACCAATACGAATAATCCCGACTTCATCAAGATCACGAAGAGCATCTTCACCGACGTTTGGAATCTCGCGAGTAATCTCTTCAGGGCCTAACTTGGTATCACGAGTTTCACTTTCATATTCTTCCAAATGGACAGAGGTATAAACATCCTCTTTGACCAAGCGTTCACTCATGATGACCGCATCTTCGAAGTTATAACCTTCCCAGGTCATGTAGGCAACGATTGGGTTTTGACCAAGCGCCATCTCGCCATTTTCCATAGAAGGACCATCAGCGATGAAGTCCCCTTTTTCAACCAAGTCACCCACCTTAACCAAGGTTCGTTGGTTATAGGCTGTTCCTGAGTTTGAACGGCGGAATTTGGTAATTTTGTAAACGTCAAGGCTACCATCGTTACGACGAACCTCAACCTTATCTGCATCAGAATAGACAACTTTACCATCATGTTGGGCGATGACAGCTGCCCCAGAGTCGTGGGCTGCCTGGTATTCCATCCCTGTTCCCACATAAGGGGCTTTAGGGTCAATCAGAGGAACGGCCTGACGTTGCATGTTAGCTCCCATCAGAGCACGGTTGGAGTCATCGTTTTCAAGGAACGGAATACATGCTGTCGCCACAGCAACAACCTGCTTCGGAGACACATCAACGAAGTCAACAATGTCTGCTGGGAATTCTTGGTTGTTACCTTGATGACGTCCCATGACAACTTCTTCTGCAAAAGTATTGTCGTCATTGAGACGAGAATTAGCCTGCGCAACAGTGAACTCATCTTCTTCATCAGCTGTCAGCCAGAAGATATCATTGGTGACCTGACCAGTTGCACGGTCAACCTTACGATACGGTGTTTGGATAAAACCATAACGGTTAAGACGTCCAAACGAAGACAAGTTGTTGATCAACCCAATGTTTGGACCTTCTGGCGTCTCAATCGGACACATCCGACCATAGTGGGTGTAGTGTACGTCCCGTACCTCGTAACCCGCGCGGTCACGCGTCAAACCACCAGGACCAAGGGCGGATAGACGGCGTTTGTGGGAAAGTTCAGACAGCGGGTTATGCTGATCCATGAACTGTGAGAGCTGGGAAGAACCAAAGAACTCTTTGACCGCAGCGGTCACAGGGCGGATATTAATGATTTGTTGTGGTGTGAGAGCCTCGTTATCCTGAGCAGACATCCGCTCGCGCACATTGCGCTCCATCCGTGATAATCCGACACGGAACTGGTTCGCTAGGAGCTCACCAACCGCACGGATACGACGGTTACCCAAATGGTCAATGTCGTCCACCTTGCCAATACCTTCTGCCAAGTTGAGGAAGTAACTCATCTCTGCCAAAATGTCTGCTGGGGTCAAGGCACGCACCTTGTCTTCTGGATTGGCGTTGCCGACAATCGTTACCACACGATCTGGATCAATAGGGGACACGACCTTGAATTTCTGTAAGAGGATCGGTTCAGTTAGCACAGCAAAATCATTTGGCGTATAGACAAATTTGTTAAGATCCCCATCCAAGTGTTCTGCGATACCATCGATCACCTCGCGGGTCATCAAGGTACCAGATGCCACCAAAATCTCCCCCGTTTCAGGGTCAACGAGGTTTTCAGCAATGACTTGGTTAAGCAAACGCGTCTTAACATTTAGCTTCTTGTTCATCTTGTAGCGACCAACAGCTGCCAAATCATAACGCTTGTAGTCAAAGAAGCGAGCAATTAAGAGAGCTCTTGAACTTTCAGCCGTTTTTGGTTCACCTGGACGTAGGCGCTCATAAATTTCTTTAAGCGCCTCTTCTGTACGAGCATCGGCTGGATTTTTATGGATATCTTTCTCAATCGTGTTACGAATTAAATCGCTGTCACCGAAAATGTCTATAATTTCATCATCACCAGAGAAGCCCAAAGCACGCACCAACGTCGTAAATGGAATCTTCCTTGTGCGGTCAATACGCGTATAGGCGATATCTTTAGAGTCAGTTTCTAGCTCCAACCAAGCCCCACGGTTTGGAATAACTGTTGATCCGTAACCGACTTTCCCATTTTTGTCAACCTTGTCATTAAAGTAAACACCGGGTGACCGCACCAACTGAGAAACGATAATACGCTCTGCACCATTGATGATAAAAGTCCCCATCTCGGTCATCAACGGGAATTCACCAAAGAAGACCTCTTGAGTCTTGATTTCGCCAGTTTCCTTGTTAATCAAACGGAAAGTCACATAGAGTGGTGCTGAATAGTTCGCATCGTGAGAGCGTGCCTCTTCCAAATTATATTTTGGAGTTTTCAGCTCATACCCAACAAACTCAAGCTCCATGGTGTCGGTAAAGTTAGACACTGGAAGCACATCTTCGAAGACTTCCTTCAAGCCCGTGTTTAAAAAATCTTGAAAAGAATCTGTCTGAATTTCGATCAAATTAGGTAAGTCAAGTACTTCCTTGATGCGTGAAAAACTACGACGGGTCCGATGTTTCCCGTACTGAACGTTATGTCCTGCCAAGTTAAACTCCTTTGTACATAAGAATACGATGACCTGAACGGTCAAGTTTAGTTAACTGCATGATGGCGGTTTGACCGCCGCCTACGTCACGTAGGTTATTTGCCGTGGTCGCTGAAATGTCAGAATCTTTAAGTTTTAATGACAAAGCCATTTTCCCCTAAAAATAGGCACAAAAAGAGCAGCTAAATCTTGAAAAGCTCTGATTTAACTGCTGCTAGTCTTGATTGGACAAGATTTCAACCAAAACAAACGACAAATATCTTATGAATTATAACATATTTATCTTTTTTTGGCAAATTTATTGACCTATAGTTGTTGCCTCAGTTTGCGGTTCTGGTGCTGAACTAGTGGCACTAGAGGATGTGCTTGGGGCACTGTTGCTGGACGCACTGCTAGGGCTCGGTGTCTGAACCCCTACAATAGCTGTCCAAGCCTGCTGGCGGTCGCTAGCTGACCCTCCCACCATAAAATCACTAGTGGTCACAGGTGCTCCGTTTTTAGCCCAGTAAGAAACCGTCGTCGCGCCTCCTACACTAATCTGTCGACCATTGACCATCACCGTGCCCGCTTGCATACCAGTGGAGGTAAGAACACTAGATGATATGGTCTCAGGCGCTAAATTGAAGCGCTGTTCTAATCCTAAAATTGACGGATCCGCCTGATGGATGGCATTGACCAATCGAGCAACATAAGTATGAGTGTGGCGACCTGAAATATTGCTCATAGGTGAATTATCATCATGACCAGCCCATGTGCCCAGGGTAACTGCCGGTGTACCAACCATTAACCACGAATCCACATTCTCATCACTGGTACCTGTTTTGCCAATCCAGTCTCCGTTTGGCAATTGAGGGTTCAAAGCACCAATTTCACGGATAAATGCCGTTGTCGCACCAGATCTTAGCGGTCCACGTAAAAGATGGGTCATAATCCCTGCTCCAGCAGGGGAGAAAATTCGCTCACCTTTGTCGTCGTACTCATAGATTACCGTGCCATCGTTTGCTGTTATTTTTTGGACAACATGTTTCTTATGATAAATACCGCCATTAGCAAGCATCTGATAGCCATTGGTCTGTTGAGCAACACTCATTTCTGCACCACCACCAATCGGCAAACTCTCAATGCTGTAGTCATCAAATTCATAGCCCATCTTGCTCATGTAACCCTCAACATCAACACCCCGTTTCCTCAGGAGCTTATAGGTCCAAAAAGCAGGGATATTGTAAGACATGTCCAGAGCATTTTGTAAAGTGACAGCTGCTGTTCCTCTGCTACCCACATACAAAATCGGTTGACCACTAGAGAAATTAGCAGGATAGTTAGATAGCACACTGGCGCTACCAATCAATCCTTGATCAATAGCGATGCCGTAAGGGAGGAGTGATTTGATGGTTGAACCTGGTGACCGTTTCGTATCAAAGGCGTGATTGTTTTGGTTATCAGCGTAGTTACGACCACCAACAAAACCAAGTACCGCCCCAGTTCGATTGTCCATGAGGACATTGCCTGTTTCTACAAGCCCTGTCCCATCATCCAAGAGGTGTCCAAGATTAGCAACCGTGTCCTGCATGGCCTGATGAACCGTTTTATGAATCGTCGTTGTGACATGGTAGCCTCCTAAAGCCAATTCTTCTTTAGCTTTTTCACGGTAGGCAGTTTGCACAGCATCACTTGTTTTATCTAAATCAGAAACGTTATCCCGCTTGAGCAAATAGTCGTAAAGCAGGTCCTCAGCCTCTTCCATGACTGTATAGTAGAGAAAGCCGTGGTTGGTCTCCTCAATCGCCTCTGGCTTCTTGAAATCCTGAGTGATATCGTATGCCACATAATCATCATAAGCCGGTTTATCAATAACACCCGTACGGTACATATTGTAGAGCACATTTTTAGCTCGTTTGATTCCTATCGCCATATCATCGGGTGTCTTAAAATTGCCATCCGATGTGTAAGGGGAATACACAATCGGACTCTGTGGTAAGCCCGCCAAAAATGCCGCCTGAGGAATCGTCAAATCTTTAGCAGATACCCCAAAAATCCCCTGAGCAGCCTCCTCTATACCTGCAATATTTTGACCTCGGTTGTTACGACCAAATGGCGACACATTGAGATAATTCGTCAAAATAGTGTCCTTGTCCATATGGCGTTCCAACTCTAAGGCATAAATCATTTCTTGCGACTTCCGCTTAAAAGTTGGCACATCGCCCAAGACCTGTTGCTTAATCAACTGCTGGGTCAAGGTTGAGCCACCACTAGTCTCACCGATGCTCAAAATCGTCGTCAGCGCCGCCCTCAAAACTGCCTTTGGCAAAACACCTTTATGAGTTGCGAAATTTTCATCTTCTGTAGAGACAATAGCGTGTTTAATATTGTCAGAAATAGCAGAGCTCTCTACAGGCGTTCGCAATAAATCGGTATCAATCGCAGCAATCAAGCTACCATCAGAGTAGGTTAACTGCGAAATCCGTGTGAAGGACCCTACTTGCTTGACTAACTTTTGAACCTCTGGCACTTTGGCCTGATCAATCTGACTCGCCAGGTAACCAAATGCCGTACCAATCCCCATCATACCAAACAATAAGGCTATAATGTATAAAAAATGAGACAATATCCTAACGGTCTGTAAAACAACTGAACCAATATCCCAAATGGTCAACTCCGACCAGGCTTTCTTACGATGACTTTTTTTCATAACATACCTCGATTTATATTATATCAAAAAACTCATTAAACACCAAAAATTTGCTGAACATCTTATCATCATTCTAAGACCTACCTACCAAACTTAAAAATTAAATAAACGCCCTGTACAAACAGATGTTTATATGACTTGCTTCTGTAAATTATTGGCTGATTTGAATATCACATCAAGTTAACCATTTTTTGTAAACAGCTGCTTATTGGTTCGTAAAACCAGACTTTTCGATTGATTAAGAGCTGTTGCATTAACAGTGTCCATTACAGTATTTAACAGACACATGACAGAAAAATAGCAGAGCTTGTTTGAATTTTTTTAGGAAAAATAGTATAATGTTTGAAGCATAATTAAAGGGGATAATGAATGATTACAGCGATTGTATTTGATGTAGATGATACCATTTATGACCAGCAGGCTCCTTATCGGATTGCTATGGAAAAATGCTTCCCAAACTTTGATATGAGCCAGATAAAACCTGCTTATATCCGATTTAGGCACTATTCCGATATCGGTTTTCCTCGTGTGATGGCTGGAGAGTGGACTGTCGAATACTTCCGCTTCTGGCGCTGCAAGGAAACACTGTTAGAGTTTGGGCACCCTGAGATTGATGAAGCAACTGGTACACACTTTCAGGAAGTCTATGAGCGGGAGTTAGATAACATCACCATGCTGGACGAGATGCGTCTGACACTAGATTTTCTCAAGTCCAAAGGTGTGCCTATGGGCGTTATCACCAATGGCCCGACAGAACACCAACTGAAAAAAGTTAAGAAACTCGGACTTTATGACTACGTTGAGCCTAAGCGTGTTATCGTGAGTCAGGCGACTGGCTTTCAAAAGCCTGAGCGTGAGATTTTTAACCTAGCTGCTCAGCAATTTGGCTTCAACCCAGCAACCACTCTCTATGTTGGAGACTCCTATGACAATGATGTCATGGGAGCTCATAATGGGGGCTGGCGCTCCATGTGGTTCAACCATCGTGGACGAACGTTAAAAAAGGGGACGACACCCGTTTTCGATTTAGAAATTGACAGTTTTGAACAACTTTATGGGGCAGTCAAAGTGCTGTTTGATTTGCCTGATAACAAATTTATCGTCGATGTCAACGATAAACGCAATCCAATTCTAGAGCTCGGCATCAACAACGGCCTGATGATGGCAGCTGAACGCCTGCTCGACAGCAATATGTCCATTGATAAGGTGGTTATCTTGCTAAGGCTGGACAAAAAGCAGGAGCGAATGCTCCGCATCAAGTACGGTCGATAAACAGTTGAATAGTCTATGCTAACATTAACATGAAGGAGACTGGGACAATAGTCCTGGTCTTTTCGTTTTAAGTTACAAAACACCTCAACCTATTTCAGCTAACAAGTACGACAACTACAGCGAACTTACTTTCCCAATTTACATCCACCAACTGCTATTCTTAGTTTGTTTATAAACTAACAACTCATCAGATTTTATTGTTCTGACGATTTAGCCCTCTACTATAGTGATACTTTCCAGAAAATCCTTGACTTTTTTGTGAAATTGTGTGATAATAAGGTGATTGTAATTATTGTTAACTGATTAATTTTTGAACGAATGTAACAGCATTCAACCTCTTTTATATAAGGAGATTAGTAATGATAATTATAGAACATCTCACCGTTACTTACGACGGTGACCAACTGGTCTTAGACGGTCTAACGTGTCAGATTGACCAGCCTGGCATTATTGGGATTATCGGTCCTAATGGTGCCGGCAAATCAACACTGATGAAGGCCATTCTAGGCTTTGTCCCCTTTCAGGGGAATGTGGCGATTGACGGACAGATGGGGGTAGCTGCACTCGAAAAAATCGCCTATGTCGAACAGAAAAGTCACATTGATGTCACCTTTCCGATGACTGTTCGGGAATGTGTCTCACTGGGATTTTATAAAAAGTTAGGGTTATTCAACAGCCTAACGACTTCACACTGGAAGAAAATTGATGACGTCCTCAGTCAAGTCGGTCTCACCGAACTATCAAAGCGTCCTATTTCAGCTTTATCAGGCGGTCAGTTTCAACGAATGCTGATTGCGCGTTGTTTGGTACAGGAAGCAGACTTTATCCTCTTAGATGAACCCTTTGTTGGCATTGATTCAGTGAGCGAAGCCATTATTATCGAGCTCCTCAAGGAACTGAAAAACGCTGGTAAAACCATCTTGGTGGTTCATCATGACTTGAGTAAGGTCAAGCAGTATTTCGACCATCTGCTTATTCTCAACAAAAAACTGGTGGCTTACGGTAAGGTGTCTGATGTATACACACCTGCTAATCTTCAAGCGGCTTATGGTGATCTTTTCTTCAGTCATGAGGAGGTGAGCCATGCTTAGTCATTTTATCGAAGCTGTCGCTTCTTACCAGTTTTTGCAAAATGCCTTAATCACAGCTGTCATCATAGGAGCTGTGGCAGGTATTGTTGGTTGCTTTATCATCCTACGGTCCATGTCTTTAATGGGGGACGCTATCTCTCATGCCGTTCTGCCTGGAGTAGCCATTTCTTACCTACTAGGACTGAACTATTTAGTCGGAGCTTTAGTGTTTGGCCTTTTAGCTTCTGTGCTCATCACCTTTGTTAAGGAGAATTCAACACTCAAAGGTGATACAGCGATTGGGATTATCTTTTCAGCTTTTTTGGCACTTGGAATTATCTTAATAAGCCTAGCACGAAGCTCAACAGATTTATTTCACATCCTATTTGGAAATGTCTTAGCCGTTCAGGATACTGACAAGTGGGCAGTTATTATCGTTTCGCTAGCAGTCCTTGCCATCATCGTGGTTTTCTTCAAACCATTGAAATTGACCTCTTTCGACCCTGTTTTGGCACAGTCTATGGGGATTAAGGTAAGTTTTTATCACTACTTACTCATGATTTGCCTAACCTTGGTGGCTGTGGTCGCCATGCAGAGTGTCGGTACTATTTTGATTGTTGCTTTGCTCATTACCCCCGCAGCAACAGCCTATTTATTTACGAACAGTCTCAAAAGCATGTTGCTTTTGTCTTCTATCTTGGGTATGTTCTCTTCTGCCTTAGGTATTTTTCTTGGTTATAGTTTTAACCTACCAGTTGGATCAAGTATTGTGCTAACTACCACTTTAATTTTCATTACTTCTTTCTTTATATCACCTAAACAAACACTTTTTAGAAATAAAGGAAAGAACACATGAAAAAATTACTTGGATATCTTAGTCTAGCTTTTACCTTGCTTTTGGTGGCTTGCTCACCAAACACCGGGCAAACTCAATCAACTGATAGCGGTAAGCTAAAGGTTGTAGTGACCAATTCAATTTTAGCGGACATGACCAAAAATATCGCTGGAGATTTGGTTGATTTACACAGTATTGTTCCGATTGGACAAGACCCACACGAATACGAGCCTTTGGCAGCTGATATTCAAAAAACAGCTGATGCTGATGTCATCTTTTACAACGGTCTAAACCTTGAGACTGGTGGTGATGCGTGGTTTACTAAACTGATCAAAACTGCCAATAAGGTTGAAAATAAAGACTACTTTGCTGTTAGTGACGGCGTTAAGGTCATTTACCTTGAAGGGCAAAACCAACAAGGTAAAGAGGACCCACATGCTTGGCTCAATGTTGAAAATGGCATCATCTATGCTCAAAACATTGCTAAAACATTGATGGATAAGGATCCAAACAATAAAGAGGCTTACCAAAAGAATCTGGACACTTATGTCGCTAAGCTCTCAGAACTAGACAAGACTGCTAAAGCTGCTTTTGCTGCCATCCCAGCAGAGAAAAAACTTATCGTGACCAGCGAAGGTGCCTTTAAATACTTCTCAGCATCCTACAACGTCCCATCAGCTTATATCTGGGAAATCAATACTGAAGAAGAAGGAACACCAGAACAAATTACAACATTAGTGGAAACTCTTAGAAAATCAAAAGTACCATCCCTTTTCATCGAATCATCTGTTGACCGTCGTCCGATGGAGACTGTTTCTAAAGACACAGGTATCCCTATTCACTCTGAAATCTTCACAGATTCAGTAGCGGAAAAAGGTCAAGAAGGTGATTCTTACTACGCCATGATGAAATGGAATCTGGAAAAAATTGCGGAAGGTTTGGCAAAATAAGCTAGACGACTACAAATGGTTTACCGCAACCAGCAAAAAAAGATTGGGCTTACTTCCCCAATTCTATCTCTTACAACATTATTACAATCCTTTAAGGAGCAGGCTTCGTACCTGCTTTTTTTAGTTCATTAAATAATCATTTTTCTCACAAAAAAGAGGCTCTATAATTTCTGTAGTGGGTAAATCCACCATGGAGATTATAGAGCCTTTTGAGTGTAGAAAAAAAGTTCCATATGACCTACAATGAAAAGTGCTTAAACAACTCATTAGAAAG
>NZ_JBGTZC010000004.1:0-80999 GCF_041807725.1 Streptococcus sp. E17BB | reverse complement strand
AAAAGGCGATTTGGCTGTCAAGGTAGCCTTCGCAGAAACTGAAGCTGAACTCGAAGCCATCAAGGCAGAAGTTGCTAAGCTTGTTAAAGCAACAAGCCAATCATCAGCTCCTGTAGCTTCAGCACCAGCAAGTAAGAAGGGACTCCCTGCAACAGGCGATGCCCACACAGCTCTAGCCGCTGTCGGCGCAACAGCCCTCTTATCAGCCCTAGGCTTAGCCGGACGGAGAAGACGAGCTAGATAAGTTAACAAAAAAAGATTGGTTTTATGCCAATCTTTTTTGTTATTATTACGAATAGTTTTATAGAACAAGGAGGGAAAAATGGTTGAAGAATGGATTGAACGATTGAAGGAGCAGAGGACAACTCTGCTAATGGGGGGGATTATTGTAGCATTGACGGGTGTGCTTGCCAGTCAAGCTTTTGCGAAACCCAGTCTACCGAATGATTTTCCAGAGATTCAACAGGTTGAGGAGAAAAACGTCAAGAGTGACAGTATTGAGGAAGAAAGCTCAGAGTCTATCATGATTACAGTGGATGTCAAAGGGGCTGTTGTTAAGGAAGGGCTTTATGAACTACCGTCTGGTAGCCGTGTGAATGATGCTATTATGAAGGCAGGAGGGTTGACTGATTTGGCGGATAAAAAATCTGTGAATTTAGCACAAAAACTGGCAGATGAAGCAGTGATTTACGTGGCTAGTCAAGGAGAAAATGTTTCAGTCGTCGCAACAGGCTCTGAAACATCCTCTACTCAAAAAATCAATCTGAATACTGCTGATGAGGCTCAGTTGCAAACCATCACAGGTATCGGCGCTAAAAAAGCTAAAGACATCATCACCCACCGTGAAACCGTAGGTCGTTTTTCAAGTATAGATGATCTCAAGCAGGTTGCGGGTATTGGTCAAAAAACCATTGA
The DNA here is from genome assembly GCF_041807725.1 of Streptococcus sp. E17BB. Lineage (NCBI taxonomy): Bacteria > Bacillati > Bacillota > Bacilli > Lactobacillales > Streptococcaceae > Streptococcus > Streptococcus sp. E17BB. Next base: position 80,084 of record NZ_JBGTZC010000004.1, on the reverse strand, counting down.
CAAGATTCGCTCGGAGATTACAGTTGAGTAAGCGATTTCCACTGCCACCCATTCAGTTGGCTTATTTGAGTTTACTAGCTTACTTTACCGTTTACCGATTTCACTGGTCGCTTGTAGGCATCATATTGTTCAGTTTTTGGCGTTTATGGAAAAATGGCAGAGCTATTTTTCTAAGAACCCTTCTTATCTTAAGCGTTCTTACAGGGGTGTTTGCTTATCGTCACCATCAAGCAGAGCGTGCAGACACTACCGAGCCAGCTCAGCTAACCAGTTTAGCACTCATACCAGATAGCCTACAAATCAACGGTGATCAGTTATCTTTTCGAGGGCAATCCGATGGACGAGTTTATCAGGTCTTCTATCAGCTAAAGACCCAGACAGAGCAAGAATTTTTCAAAACCTTGACTCAGCCTGTTCGCTTGACGGGCAGTTTTGAGCTATCAGAGGCTGAGGGTCAACGAAATTTTAAGGGCTTTGACTACCATTCTTATCTTGAGACACAAGGAATCTATCAAGTTGCTAAAGTTACATCGTTGGAAGAGGTTTCTCCACGATCTTTATCTGGTCTGGGTGATTACCTACGTTTGTTGAGACGACAGGCGCTGGTTTATATCTATGGTCATTTTCCTGACCCCATGACACATTATATGACTGGTCTTTTATTCGGTCATTTGGATAAATCATTTGATGACATGACAGAGCTTTATTCTAGCCTTGGGATTATTCATTTATTTGCCCTGTCAGGGATGCAGGTGGATTTTTTCCTCGGCTGGTTTAGAAAAATCTTATTAAGATTAGGGTTGACAGTTCGCCAAGTTGATTTCTTGCAGGTGCCACTATCCTTTTGCTATGCTGTCTTGACGGGGTTTCAGGTCTCCGTTTGTCGTAGTCTGTTGCAGTCCTTTTGGTCACGTTTAGGTGTAACAGGTATGGATAACCTTGGCTTAACGATGCTGAGCTTACTATGTTTAGTTCCAAATGCTTTTTTAACAGCTGGGGGTATTTTATCTTGTAGCTACGCTTTTGTTCTTTGCTTATTAACAATTAAGGAATTTACGGGGATTAAACGGCAAGTTATTGAAGTTGTCGCGCTTGCTTTGGCTGTTTTGCCTATCTTAATGTTTTATTTTTCTAGTTTTCAACCCTTGTCTCTTGTGTTAACAGCTCTGCTATCACTGCTGTTTGATGGGCTCATGTTGCCTGCTCTTAGTTTGGCATTTCTTCTGTTACCAGTGATAAATCTTAGTTTTCTTAATGTATTATTTGTCTTATTGGAGCGCTTTTTAGTGTTTGTTGGCGATTGGGCTAGTCGGTCTTTGGTTCTTGGGAGTCCGAGTGTCTTTGTTTTACTAAGTCTGTTGCTGTGTCTCGGTTTGCTTTATGATTACCGCTACCGAAAAAAAGTTGTCCTTGTCCTGAGCCTGCTTTTAGCTCTGCTATTTTTCTTGACGAAACATCCTTTAGAAAACGAGGTGACTGTTGTCGATATTGGGCAAGGGGATAGCATTTTTCTGCGGGCTGCTTCTGGTCAGACCTTGCTAATTGACGTTGGCGGACGTGTTGAGTTTGAGGCTGGAGAGGATTGGCAGAAGCGGCAGACCACAAGCAATGCTAGTCGCACACTAATTCCGTATTTGAAAAGTCGCGGAGTTGGGCGTATTGACCAGCTGGTGCTAACCCACACCGATACGGATCATATCGGTGATATGGAGGAAGTGGCTAAAGAGTTTACAATTGGGGAGGTCTTGGTTAGTCAAGGGAGTCTGACGAATGCTGAATTTGTGAAGCGCCTGAGAGCCATGAATGTCCGTGTTCGTACAGTGACAGCTGGGGATAGGTTGCCATTTATGGGGAGTTATTTGCAGGTGCTGTATCCATGGACGACAGGAGATGGTGGCAACAACGATTCACTGGTGCTTTATGGTCGCTTATTAGGCTTGAACTTTTTGTTTACAGGTGATTTGGAAGCAGGGGAATTAGAACTGATTAAACATTATCCCGATTTGCCTGTTGATGTCCTAAAAGCTGGCCACCATGGGTCGAAAGGTTCTTCCTACCCAGAGTTTTTGGTGCATACGAAGCCGAAGCTCGCCTTGATTTCTGCTGGTCGGAACAATCGCTATAAGCACCCTCACCAGGAAACGTTAGAGCGATTTGAACAACAACGAATCAAGGTCTATCGGACAGATACCCAAGGTGCTATTCGCTTTAGGGGATTGTTCAATTGGCAGATAGAGACTGTTAGGTAGAGCTTGTTAAAAGCTCTCCGCTGATGATTGAACTCAGTGGAGAGCAGATTGGTTATAGATTTAATCCATCAGCAATTGCTCTTTAACAAAGCGAGCATAAGTGGAATGGTTGGCTAGAAGATCGTTGTGGCTGCCACTACCAGTCAATTGACCATTTTCAAGGAAATAGATATGGTCTGCATCTAGAATGGTGGACAAACGATGGGCAATGACTAGAGCTGTCTTATTATGGAGAAGTTGTTTCATGCTTTGACCGATAGCAAATTCAGCATCAGCGTCAAGGTTGGCTGTTGCTTCATCAAAAATAATTAGATGAGCTTGTTTTAAGTAGGCTTTAGCGATTTGTAGACGCTGTTTTTGACCACCAGAGAGGAGTTTCCCTCCTTCACCAACAAAGGTGTCCAAACCCTGCTCCAATTTTTGGACATCTTCCCAGAGAACAGCAGCCTTTAGAGCTTGTTCTATATCAGTTTCGCTAGGAGTGGTATTGAGACCGAAGGTTAAGTTATCTCGTAGGCTTCCGGATAAGACAGCGGCTGATTGAGAAACTAGAGCTAATCCTTGACGCCAATCTTTGAGAGAAAAGGAACTAATATCTTGATCAGCAAGTTTGATGACACCACTGGTTGGCTGATAAAAACGAGCCAGAAGATGAGCTAAGGTACTTTTTCCAGAACCAGATGGACCGACGAGGGCAATTTTTTGTCCTAGGGGAAGAATCATATTGATATGAGATAGTGTATCTTGGTCAGCTTGATAGCCAAAACTGACTTCTTCGAGTACAAGATTTCCTTTGGGAATAGTATTTCTTTTTTGTGAAAAGTCTTCTTGTTCAATGGTCAATAACCTGTCCAGTTCTTTAGTTGCCCCTTTGACTTTAGCAAAATCAGTTACGATAGTCCCGATTGCTCCAACAGGATTTAGGAGCTGAAAGAGGTAGACTAGAAAGGAAATCAAGGTACCAATAGTTAAATCTCCAGTTGCCACCCGCTGACCACCATAGGTAAAAATCAGGGCAATACTGGCGAATAAAAACATTAGACCAACCGGAGAAATAAAGGATTTTATTAAGTCAACTTTGAGAGAAGTCTGTTTAATTTTCGTGATGATAGCATTTAGGTGATTGAGCCGTTGGTTCTCTCCATTATCGGCTTTAATGAGTTCAATTTCCTTAAAGGTTTCGCTTAACTGTCCAATTAATCTGCTGGTATCTTCTTGTAATTGTTCGCTACTGTTTTGACTTAGTTGGGACAAGGGGAACAATAGCAGAACTAACAAGGGGAGAGCAATAAAAAACGTTAGAGTTAATTTCCAATCAAGCAAGAAAAGGACAATAACACTCCCTATGATGGTCACACTACTAGTGATGAGCGAGGGGAGAGTGGTCACGTAAAAATTCCCTAGATTATTAATATCGTTGACTACTCTTGAGGAGAGCTCACCGCTCTTTTCATAGTGAAAGAAAGAGAGCGGGAGATGCATTAAGTGACGGGTAAGCTCTTGTCGCTTAGTTTCAGCGATATTCTCCCCGTTTAGAGCCATAAAATAAGTTCCAGAAGATAGTAAAAAAGCCTGAAGGGCAAAAAGACCTAAAATTTTAAAAAGAACCCAAAAATTGAGAGACGCTTTTTGGCTATCAATTAATTAGCGTAGGACTAGGGGAAGATAAAGAGCTGTTAGGCAAGATAGGATAATAAAAATTGCTCCAAGTAGAATTTCTTTTTTTGAAATACTGTTTTAACATAGACAAAACTCCTGTATAAGGTGACAAATATGATTAACTTCCTCGTCATTATCAGCGACGAGATGACAGACCTCCAGATAACGAGATATAAACTTCTGTGGGATAGTGCTAACAAGATGAAGTAATAGTAGCGTATAACCTGCAGAGGTTAGCTTTTCAAGAAAAAGGTCATCTAAAAAAATAGTGAAAAATAGTTGCTTGTTGTTAGCAATTAAAGATAATCTGTCAATGGCTGCTTGTTCCCCTGAACAAAGAGCTATCAAAAATTGTTTTGAACTTTTAACACCATATTGTTGCAATAGAATCATTTGTTTTTCTGCTGTTAGTTTAGTATCTTCATGTTCTTGTTGGTGATAATGTTTAATGAGTGTGGCATAGTTAGACCGATTTAAACTCATAACAACCTCCTAATACAAAGAATATGATACCCGCTACCAAGGTTGTGTGATAAACCTCCTCAAAAGATTCTTTTGCAGTAGAGTTAGACTGTGTTTTGAAACTACCATTTTTTAGCTGGGTATTTTTCATATAAAAATAGCAGAGCTCTTGACAAGAAACTGACAATTTATCAGCTACATCTAAAATAAAAATGCAAGCAATGAGTTCCATAAAAACATCAGTATCATCGTGTCGAATACTTAATAAAATTGCGTATTCTAAAACAGCTAGTAGTTGGGGTTCCTTTGGTTTAAGGATATCAAAAATAGCGGTTTCCTTTCCAAAAATGGAAGTATAAAAGATGTCGTGTGTAATAGCATAGAGATGTTCCCTGCTTGCTAAAATGTCAAAAGGGACAGACTCGAAGCTGAGTTTATAAAAGAGACCGTTTTTAAAGAGAAATTGAATAGTACTGTCAACGGTGTCGTCCCCTTGTAATTTTAAAAGAGCATAATACTCAAGTCGTCGATAATAAAGCGGTTCCCTACCTTGACTATCAAGGGGGTCGTAAAAGGTCAATAACTTCTGTAAATGGTCATCAATAGAAATCTTTTTTTGGAAGAGACACATCTGACAAAATTCGGCTCTTGACTTTTTTGATTTTGAAAATTTATCTAGAGAATCCTCAATCCAGGTTAAACTATTGCTAACTATAGCAAGTATATCATCTTTCCAATTCTTCATATATAGTGTCTTATTTAACTAAAAGCCAGAAGATTAAAATCTTGTAAATTGTCTTGTAAGGGATCGGTTTGCGTAATGACTACAAAAGCACCATCTTTACTAATAAATATTGTTACTCCACAGTTTATCGATAGCTCTTTGATATCGTCTGAAAATTTTGACAAAAAATTATTTTTCATATTTTTAAAATAGCATAAATTGGAGAGATGACAATCTTGCTTAAGAAAAGTTTACTAAATAAAAAGTATTCTGTCAATTAAAAAAGACAGAATTTTTAGTTTTTAGCTAATTATTTCATTGAAAATTCTAAAATGAAATTAGCCACTTGAGAGTATGAAAAAGTCTCTCAGAGCGATATAGTTGTAGTGCATGACAAATAACAATTACGGAGCCCCCCAAGAGACGAAGTGACAGTTGTTGCGATGATAGAACACACTGTGCATGCTGACCATGACCACGAACATGGCGAGGGCTGTAGTCATGAAGCGGTTGTTCACGACGATCATATTGACTATGTCCACGATGGTCACTTGCACCATAAGCATGACGACCACTGGGACGAATGCACGGTTAGTCATGAAGTGAGCTAGCGGTATCCGTCGTTCTAAGAGCAAACAGGTGAGGAAAAATTTGGGGAAGTTTTAAAAAGCAGCTGTCACCATACGTTATGTGACATCTGCTTTTTCTGATTTAAGTTGGAAAAAAAGAGATATTATGGTATAATAACTAAAAATTCTTATGCGGGTAAGGAGAAGTGAAATTGAAATACTTGAAATGGCTTAGTTTGTGGGTGTTTCCTTTACTAATGACGATGACTGTTTCTGCCAACGACGACTTGGTAAAAATGGCACAAGATTTAGGTTATCCGGCAACATCTGCTATTGCACCCAAGGGAGCGATTGTTATTGAAGCGGATACGGGTCAGATTATCTGGGGTCATGACATTGATTTGCAAAGCGATCCTGCGAGTACGACCAAAACTATGGTCATTTACCTCACAATGGAAGCGATAAAATCAGGTCAAATTTCTTTGGATACTGAGGTTGTAGCGACTGAAACGGACCAAGCGATTTCAAAAATTTTTGAGTTATCAAATAATAAAATAGTTGCGGGAGTAACTTATACGGTTCGGGAGTTGCTGACCATGACGGTTGTACCATCGTCAAATGTTGCAACCCTGATGTTAGCGCATTTAATTCATGATGGAACAGATGCCAGCTTTATCGAGCGAATGAACGCTACTGCTCAGGAGTTGGGAATGACCAATACGGTCTTCTATAATGGCACCGGTGCAGATATTATCTCATTCAAGGGTTATTATGCACCAGAAGGATATGACCCTGTACGCTATAATCTAACAACTGTCAAAGATTTAGCGATTTTAGCGCGAGCTTTATTGACCAAACACCCAGACATATTGGCATTTACCAATAGTGCTGAGGTGACTGTCAAATCAGGAACGCCTTATCAAGAGACCTTTAAAACCTACAATCATTCTTTACCAGGAGCTAGTCTGGCTTTTGAGGGAGTTGACGGCCTGAAAACAGGTTCCAGCCCAACTGCGGGTTACAATGCAATTGTCACTGCTAAACAAGGTGAACGACGTTTGATTGCCGTTGTGATGGGGGCAAGCAAGTGGGGGGATCCAGATGGGGAGCATGTGAGACATTACTTTGTTAATACGCTCTTAAATCACGGCTTCAAAGACTACGAAAAGAAAACCGTTCTGCCATCAGGAAGACAAGAAATAGAGGGAAAACCGTATCAAGTGCAGAAGCCCTTGGTGGTCACCCTAAAAAAAGCATCACCTCAACCAACTCTGGTCATTGACCATCAGCAGGCCACTGTAGCAGGTATTGCTGGTCTAACAGAAAGTATTGCCGTACCTATTGAGGAGGTTATCTCTTTATCAACAGAAAATAGCTCGAGCTCAGAACCTCTTATCAAAAAAGAAGCTGACGAGTGGGCGGCATATTTGAAAGTCATCGCTCTCGTGATTATTGTGATGATTGTAGTGGTGCTAGGGCTGATTATCCATGAGATAAAAAAACACCGTCATTCCTAAGTTGGGGTCAGGTCGTTTGAACACAAAGAAAGAAACAAATTGAGTCGATTATCAACTTAACAGTTCAGAGCAGGAAAGGCTGTCAACTTACTAGGTGAGCAGTCTTTCCTGCTTTTTTGTTTTACCGTAAAATCATGCATGTTTTGTGAATTTGTGGTAAAATGATAGAAAAGGAGAAAAAATGACAGTAACAGTAAAAATGTTAGCCGATAAGCTCAAGCTAAAGGTCATTTATGGAACGCCAGAGTTATTGGAAAAAACCATTACGACAGCGGATATTTCGCGACCGGGTCTTGAGATGACAGGTTATTTCGATTACTATACCTCTGAGCGCGTGCAACTCATCGGTATGAAAGAATGGTCATACATGATGACCATGACCATCCAAAACCGTTATGCCGTTTTGTGCCAGATGTTTCAACAAGAAACGCCAGCCCTTGTCGTGGCGCGTGATTTGGAAATTCCAAAGGAAATGCTACAAGCTGCTGAAGAAGAAGGCGTAGCTATTTTGCAAGGCAGAATGCCGACCAGTCGCTTGTCAGCCGTTATGTCATGGTATTTGGACACGTGCCTTGCAGAGCGGATTAGTGTTCACGGTGTGCTGATGGATATCTACGGCATGGGTGTTTTGATTCAAGGCGATAGCGGTATCGGTAAGAGCGAGACCGGGCTTGAATTGATTAAGCGAGGACACCGTTTAATAGCTGACGATCGTGTGGATGTCTATGCCAAAGATGAGGAGACCTTGTGGGGAGAACCTGCGGAAATCCTTCGCCACATGCTAGAGATTAGAGGCGTTGGTATTATTGATATTATGAGCCTTTATGGTGCTAGTGCGGTTAAGGATTCTTCACAAGTTCAATTAGCTGTGTATTTAGAACAGTCTTCTGAAATAGTCTTCGATCGTTTAGGCAATGGCAATGAAGACATTGAGCTTGCTGGTGTGAAGATTCCACGCGTGCGTATCCCTGTTAAAACAGGACGCAACGTTTCGGTGGTGGTTGAGGCAGCAGCGATGAACTATCGTGCAAAGCAGATGGGCTTTGATGCGACAAATACCTTTGAGGAACGCCTGACAGACCTGATTGCTAGAAATGGGGTGAACGCATGATTGATCCCGTTGCTGTTCAATTAGGCCCGATTAGCATCCATTGGTATGCGATTTGCATCGTGACAGGTCTGTTTCTTGCTGTTTACCTTGCCAAAAAAGAAGCACCACGCAAAAAAATAAAGCCAGACGATGTGATTGACTTTATTTTAATAGCTTTTCCGCTGGCCATCCTTGGGGCTCGGCTGTACTATGTCATTTTTCAATGGCAGGATTACGCAGCTAACCCTGTCAAAATTTTCGCCATTTGGGAAGGTGGACTTGCCATTTATGGGGGACTGATTACTGGTGCGATTGCCCTCTTTGTTTACTCCTACTACCATTTAATCGAACCGCTTGATTTTTTAGACATTGCAGCTCCAGGTGTGATGATTGCTCAGTCTATAGGGCGTTGGGGCAATTTTATCAACCAAGAAGCTTACGGCAGTGCGGTTGATTCGTTGGCTTATCTGCCTGAATTTATCCAGAAGCAAATGTATATTGATGGTAGTTATCGTCAGCCGACCTTTCTTTATGAAAGCCTGTGGAATCTAGTTGGATTTATCCTTATCCTTATTTTGCGACGTCGCCCCCATCTACTTAGACAGGGTGAACCTACCTTCTTCTACCTGATTTGGTACGGAATAGGACGCTTTGTCATCGAAGGATTACGAACAGATAGTTTAATGTTCGCAGGTTTACGTGTGTCTCAATGGCTATCGGCCCTCCTAGTCATCGCAGGCTTTGCACTTGTTGTTTATCGTCGTTATAAACTTAACCCACCTTATTATCAAGAATAAAGGAGTATCTTATGGACTTAGTTGGAATCTCGTTACTTATTATTGCCATTGCTTTTGCTGCATTGGTTGTCTATCTCGTGATACTGTTAAAAAATGTTAATGAAACTGTCGGTGAAGTTCGCCAAACGGTCAAGCTCTTGACCAGTGACGTTGACACCACCCTTCACCATACCAATGCTTTACTAGCAAAGACGAATGTTTTAGTTGAAGATGTTAATGGGAAAATCAATACCATCGACCCAGTCTTTACAACTTTAGCAGATTTATCAGTCAGTGTGTCAGATTTAAATCAGCAGGCACGTAAATTAACTAGCAAAGCTAGCAACAGCAGTGCAAGCACATTTGGTAAGGTTGGCTCAGCAGCAGTTGTAGCTAGCAAATTATTTAAAGGGAGGAAAAAATAATGGGTAAATTATCTCGTAAAATCGGTTTAGGTCTGGTTCTTGGTGCCGCAGCCGGTCATTATCTGTCAACCGAAAAAGGTCAACAGCTAGTCATGAAAATAAAAAAAGGCTTATCCGCCTATCGTGAACAACCAAACTATTACCAAGAACAAGCCAAGGCTTTTGTTAGCGAACAAGTGGCTTATGTGAAAGAATTGGTCAAAGAAGAGTTTGGCGAGCCATCAGATGCCGAAATCCCTTCATCAGATGCTGAGGATATCATCATCACCTATACTGACGAAGACTTGTAACAAATAACTCACTCCTAGCACATTAGGAGTGAGTTATTTGTTACAATGATTAACAAGAAGTTCTTTGACGCTATAAACGGTCAATAAACTGCTCGCAATAGCAAGCGGTAAAGCAAAGAAGGCTGAGAGCTTAATCGCTAAGAAAAGGAAGGACAGCATAACCGTTAAGATGCAAAAAACTAACAGTTGAGCAAAAAATGCTAGTTCTTCAAAATCAATATCACTGGTGTTAAGATTAAGTTCATCAAATGTTTGGAATTTTGGGATTTCTTGGATGATGTCGTCATTTAAGCGACTGTCATCGAGTTGTCTTAAGGGATTAGCCATACTTGCGTCCTTTCTATCATTCTTCTATGTGCTTCTATCATAACATAAAAAAGACGACTTTTTGTGACAAAAAGATTACAAAAACTTCTTTTATATTACAGATAAGAGACAAAAAACAATTGTTGCTGTAAAATGATCATATATCGGTTAAAGCTGTAAAATAATCATATATCGGTTAAAATTGGGAAATTTTTCCTATTTTTTGCTATAATTGTAGGAAAGAAGAAAAAGAAGAGGTAACACGATGACTTATCCGAATTTGTTGAATCGTTTCTTAGTTTATGTCAAAGAAAACACGCGTAGCAATCCTGCCAGCCAGACGACACCATCAAGTCAAAATCAGGTTGACTTTGCCTTAAATATTTTAAAACCTGAGATGGAGCGTATTGGTCTGACGGATGTCCATTATATTGAAGAAAACGGCTTTTTAATTGGAACTTTGCCAGCCAACGATCCAAGCTTCCTTTATAAGATTGGCTTCATCTCACACATGGACACTGCTGATTTCAATGCCGAAGGGGTAAAACCACAAATCATTGAAGATTATGATGGCGGTCATATTGAGCTGGGAACATCAGGTTATGTGCTATCTCCAGATGATTTTTCAAACTTGAATAAGTATCAGGGTCAAACGCTGATTACTACTGATGGTACAACCTTGCTGGGAGCTGATGATAAGGCAGGAATCGCTGAAATCATGACAGCTATGGAATACCTCATTGCTCATCCTGAGATTAAACACGGTGAGATTCGAGTGGGATTTGGTCCAGACGAAGAAATCGGTGTTGGTGCAGATAAGTTCGATGCGGCTGACTTTAATGTGGATTTTGCTTATACAGTTGATGGCGGGCCTCTTGGCGAATTACAATATGAGACCTTTAACGCAGCTGTAGCGGAGTTGACCTTCTTTGGTCGTAACGTTCATCCTGGCACAGCTAAAGATCAGATGATTAGCGCTCTTCAACTAGCGATTGATTTTCACAATCAGTTGCCTGAAAAAGACCGTGCCGAGCATACGGAAGGGCGCGAGGGCTTTATCCATTTGATGGACTTGTCAGGAAATGTCGAAGAAGCCAAAGCCACCTATATTATCCGAGATTTTGATGACGATGATTTTGACGGTCGCAAGATGCTTTTAGACCGCATTGCTGACCATATGAACGTTTTCTTTGGTATGGATCGCGTGGGTCTTGAGATCGAAGACCAATATTATAACATGAAGCGGATTATTGTCAGAGATATGACGCCGATTGAACTGGCTAAAAAAGCCATGGAAAAGCTGGATATCACTCCTATCATTGAACCAATTCGTGGTGGAACAGACGGTTCTAAAATTTCCTTCATGGGTATTCCGACACCGAACCTCTTTGCTGGTGGTGAGAACATGCATGGACGATTTGAGTATGTTAGTTTGCAAACCATGGAGAAGGCTGTTGATACCATTATCGGTATCGTCTCTCACAGGATTAACGCATGATTAAAATTTTTGGCAAAGTGCGTTACCACTGGCAGCCAGAGTTATCCTTAGCCATCATCTATTGGTCGCTGGCCTGGTTGCCAACCTTTTTCGCTCTCTCTTTGATTTATGAACATAGCAGAGCGACGCATCTGATTTTTGGTGGTTTTTGGTTAACGGTTATCCTAACGATTTTTGGCTTTCATCGGTATTTTACTATCGGAGAGGATGGTTATCTTGGGATCACATCCCTCAATCCATTTACCAAGAAAAAAATACCGATTTCAGCCATTGAAAAGGTTGAAATTAGCAAGTATCGTGTGTCTTTACGCCTCACTGATCATCAAAAAAAGACCGTTTTCATGCGAAAATGGCCAAAAAAATATTTTTTAGATGCCTTGGCGATTCACCCAGCCTTCAACGGCGAAGTGGAATTACACGATAATTTGACCCGTCATGACTATTTCTGGGCTTATCGCAAAGATAAAAAACCTTCAGTCAAGGACTAACGCCTTGGTCGGGCAGGATTTAACAGCTAGTAGGGTATTGGGACTTTCTGGGAGAACCTTAACAAGGTCGTCACTGTCGGCAAACTTTACAATACCATCGTCATGGTAATCAAAAACAGCAGAATAGGTTTGGCAAAGACCACAGGCGATGCATTTTTCAGGAATCAAAGATACTTTCATAGCACTATTGTAATACGAAAACTTAGAATACACAAGAGGAAAACTGATGAAAAAATTATGGGATACCAAAGCCTTCTTGGCTGATGATAAATCAGGTCAAAAAAACAAGTCAATTGAATGGTTCAGTAGTTACTTTCTGACGATTTTATTGGCAGCTTTCTTGCTTATCGTGGTTTGTATACTGGCCTTTATTTTATGGACATCAAACGGCGGTAGCAATCAAGAACAAGCAGAACAAGCTTTTTATGATCCGAGCAAATCGAGCAGTTTAGTGTCATCAAGCACTGAGGCACCAAGTCAAACTGAAGAAAGAGAAACGACTGAATCAAGTACAGCTTCATCGACATCACCGTCAGCTACTGGCGAGACCCTAACAGTTATGTCTGGCGAAGGTGCTGGTCAGATTGCAGCACGAGCAGGAATTTCTCTCGAGCGTCTCTACGAGCTCAACCCAGACAAGATGGTAGGACCTGGTGGCACTTGGTGGGCAAATCCAGGTGACGTGGTTATCGTCAATTAGAAAGACAGGTATGAGAAAGATTAGAATTGCCATCGATGGACCTGCTTCAAGTGGTAAGAGTACCGTTGTAAAGATTTTAGCAAAAGAACTTGGTTACACCTACTTGGACACAGGTGCTATGTACCGCACAGCGACTTACCTAGCCTTGCGGGCAGGACTGAAAGGGCATCAGGTATCTGATATTTTGGCTTTGATCGATCAGTATCCAATTGGCTTTGGACTAGCAGAAGATGGCACGCAGACCGTCTTTGCTGGGGATGAGGACATCACCTTAGCCATTCGTCAAAACGACGTGACGGCCAATGTCTCTTGGGTTTCCGCATTGGCGGAAGTGCGAGAAAAACTGGTTGCGGAGCAACAGCGGATAGCCCGTGATGGAGGAATCATCATGGATGGTCGTGATATTGGTACAGTGGTCTTGCCTGATGCGGAACTCAAGATTTTCTTGGTTGCGTCCGTTGAGGAAAGAGCTGAGCGCCGCTATAAGGAAAATATCGAAAAAGGTATTCCAGCAGACCTTAACCAGCTCAAGCAGGAAATTGCTGAGCGGGACTATAAGGACAGTACGAGAGCAGTTTCGCCGCTCAAACCAGCTGACGATGCGATTCATTTTGATACGACTGGGGTATCTATTGAGGGTGTCGTCGCATTTATCTCAAAAAAAGTAGCTGAAATCCTTGACAAGGACTAATAGATAACGTATAATAGTAACAATGAGAAAAGCAGAAGTGAGAACTTCTCGCCTTGCGACTTAGGTTGTCTGGCCCTGACATGTCAAGATTCCATCAGGAAGATTATGTGTGCGGGCTTGATTTATCAAGTCCGCTCTTGTTTTTCTCTAAAAATATGAAGAGGTGAAGAACATAGCTAAGAAGGATTTGTTCATTAATGACGAGATTCGCGTTCGCGAAATTCGTCTCGTTGGTCTTGAAGGTGATCAGTTAGGCATTAAGCCCCTGTCAGAAGCGCAAGCTCTTGCTGATCAGGCAAATGTCGATTTGGTTCTCATTCAGCCACAAGCCACACCGCCTGTTGCAAAAATTATGGACTACGGTAAGTTCAAGTTTGAGTATCAGAAGAAACAAAAGGAGCAACGCAAGAAACAGAGCGTTGTGACGGTTAAAGAAGTACGCCTCAGTCCAGTTATCGACAAAGGTGACTTTGAAACCAAACTCCGTAATGGTCGTAAGTTCCTTGAAAAAGGAAATAAGGTCAAAGTTTCTATCCGATTTAAGGGGCGTATGATTACCCATAAAGAAATCGGCGCTAAGGTGTTGGCTGATTTTGCTGAGGGGACCCAAGATATTGCCATCATTGAGCAACGCGCAAAAATGGATGGTCGTCAAATGTTTATGCAACTCGCACCGATTCCAGACAAGAAGTAACTTGTCGCCTGAAAAATTATTAAGAGGAGAAATCTATCATGCCAAAACAAAAAACACACCGCGCATCAGCAAAACGCTTTAAGCGTACTGGTTCAGGCGGTTTGAAACGCTTCCGTGCTTACACGTCTCACCGTTTCCACGGTAAAACTAAGAAGCAACGTCGTCAGTTGCGTAAAGCACGCATGGTTCACTCAGGTGACTTTAAGCGTATCAAGTCAATGTTGACGCGTCTTCGTTAATCTTAGCATTGACCCTTAGACAGATTAGAGATAGATATTTGGAGGAAAAATAAATGGCACGTGTTAAAGGTGGCGTTGTATCACGCAAACGTCGTAAACGTATTTTGAAACTGGCGAAAGGTTACTACGGAGCTAAGCATATCTTGTTCCGCACGGCAAAAGAGCAAGTGATGAACTCTTACTACTATGCTTACCGTGACCGTCGTCAGAAGAAACGTGATTTCCGCAAATTGTGGATTACCCGTATCAATGCAGCAGCTCGTCTTAACGGTTTATCATACTCTAAGTTGATGAACGGTTTGAAATTGGCTGAGATCGAAGTAAACCGCAAAATGCTTGCTGACCTGGCAGTGAACGATCCAGCAGCTTTCACAGCACTTGCTGATGCTGCTAAAGCAAAATTAGCAAAATAAAAAAAATAATCTGGAACATTTAGTTGTTCCAGATTATTTTTTTTATAGTTCGGCTACAATGATTTCTTCAGTATCGTGTTTAAGTTCAGGTGTTTGTTCAATCGTCTTATCCATGTTGATAAGTGTCCATAAGGCTAGTCCGGCTAGAGGGACAAAGACAACGATAATCTCAATCCAGCTTCCAGAGCTGACCGGCTCATTAATGCTGGGCTGAAAATCGATAAGAAAATGAATTAGCATTGGCAACCAGAGGTTATTATACCCCACTCGCAGGGCCGCAAAGCTAAGACCAAAGCAGGTAGCGTAGAAAATCTGTTGAGCGACAGCAAGAGGCTCCGCTTGAGCAAGGTTTACAAGATGGAAGAGTCCAAATAAAACAGAAGTTGTCAGAGCAGTCTTGGTTAAGCTCTGCGATTGTGACCGAAAAAGTGAGAGAAAAGCGGTAAAGAATAGCCCACGTAACCAGATTTCCTCACCGATACCAGCAGTTGCAGCTGCCCAAAAACTTGGCAATATCAGTTCCCAACCGCCTTCAAATAGACCAATCAATCCAGGAATAAAACCGTTGTAAAATAATAGAGCAATGGCCGCGATAAGGTTGGCGTGAATGAGGTGGTTAATAGGTTTAGTCCAAACGATCTTGGGAGAAAAGAGTCGCTGTCCGTGGATGATTTTCCAAATAATAGCTGCAAAGATGAGCGTTAAGAAGAACATGACTTCTACCATGACCGTCTGACTTAGCATGGCAGAACGACCTGTTACCACCAAGAATAAAGAGACCGCTATTGATGAAAAAATGATGGTAAAGAATCCGATGAATAAGAGTAGGGCTGCCTTGAAGAAGAGGCCTTTTGTATGTGTTTTAGAAATGATTGTATTGAACATAATGGTCGCCTCTTAGTTCTTAATTAGCTTCTTGAAGCAGCTTTGTCAAGATGTCTTCATTGGTGCTACCGAGCATGACTTGACCAACTGTACCGTCACTGTTGATGATGATATGAGTTGGGAAAGACGTGATGCCAAATTGACTTGCAAAACTATCTTTTGTGTCAAAAAGAACAGGATAGGTTATCTTACTGTCTTTGGCAACTGAGAGAATTTCTTGTTCACTGCTGTCCATTGGGCGTTGATTGTTAAACTTATTGTCGTTGGGAGAAACGACGGACAAGAAAACATAGTCGTCTTTATCTTTAAAGTTTTGGTAGACTTTTTCCAATTCAGGAATTTCTTGTTTGCATGGTCCGCACCAACTGGCCCAGACATTGATGTAGATTTTTTTGCCAGCATAGTCTTTAAGGGAAACCGCCTTGCCATCTTTGTCGACGAGAGTGACATCTGGCGCAACTTGTCCCTTGCTAATGCCAATCGGTTCTTGACTTGGTAGGAGGAGTGAGCAACCACAAAGTGTGAAAAGGGCGACAGCCATCATGATGGCGAATTTAAATGATTTAAACATGATAGACTCCTTTAGTATGGTAATTAGTTGTTGTTTTTGATGATAGGTATTGACCTGATAACCATGTTAATGGAAGAAACGGCTGATTGTAGTGAATTGGCCTGTGATAATAGACAGCCCGATAAGAATCAGCAAGATACCAGAAATGCGTTTTGTGTGTTTCATCAGATGTTGGTGCTTTTTGAAATAGGCAAGAACTTTTTGAGAAAAGAAAGCAACTAAAACAAAGGGCAGGATGAAACCTAGGCAGTAGACGCTGATTAAAAGAACGCTAAATATCCCCTGATGGCTACTGGCGTAGAGAAAAGCGCTAGCAAGGATAGGACCGATACACGGTGTCCAGGAGAAGCTAAACGTAAATCCCATAAGAGTAGCAAGCAAAGGTGTGACCTGTTGTCCAGCTTGATAGACTTTGTGTTTGGCTGAAAACTCTCGCTTGGTCAGCATGGTTTGAAAGAGGTCAAGCTGGATTAGCCCCATGATGATGATGAGCAGGCCTCCGATGAGCTGAATCGTTTGCATGCGCTGGGTCAAGAGACGACTGAGCAGGCTGCTAGCAAATCCTAGAACAAAAAAGGTCAGAGTAATACCTAAAACAAAGCAAAGGGTGTTGACCAGGATGCGTCGCTGAACAGAGGAATGTTCTATTTTTTCAGATGACACTTGTCCTCCTAAAATACCAATATAAACTGGTAAAATAGGCAAAACACAGGGAGAAAAGAAGGATAATAGCCCTTCTGCAAATAGCGCTAATAATTTGAAAATACCCATAGGCGATACCTCTTTTATATCAATGTTTTTATGTACCCATAAGATAACACAAAAAGCGACCTTTGTCAAGATACACTTGATTTCTATCGATGCAATTGTTCATGAAGAAAGCGCAAACATACCTATGTAAGCGTTGTAACAGTTGACAGCAACGGCTGTTAAGTATAGAATGGAAAGTAACTGAATGAAAAGAGAACAATCCATGAAAAAGAGTGCTTTTCTGTCTCGGCATGAGCAGTTACGATATGATTATTTAACACAAAATATCCATTTTTTGGGTGAAAAAGAAAAAGCTGAGCTGACTTATTTGTCTGCAAAGGCTGAAGGAAATGAACCAAGAGTCGTTTCTTATGCTCAAGAAGAAAATCAGTTGACGGATAGACAATCTGAACTGTCCTCTCTGCGAAACTTAGAGTTAACGGATGAGAGACCTAGACGGTCGAAAAAGTCTGTCAATAAACAAGTTTCTGCACCAAAGAAGCCTGTAAAAAAGACCAGCTTTGGTCTTAAAGTGAAACGATTTGTCAAAGTAACCGTGGCTCTCATGTTGTTACTTGTCATTGGGATGGCAGTGATGTTTTTCAAGGGCTTGTTTGGTGTGACCTCAGGTCAAGAGAACTTAAAACCAGCCATGACAGAGTATTTTGCTGGTGAAAAGACTGCCGATGGGGTCAACATCCTGATTTTAGGTAGTGATAAGCGCATCACGGAAGAATCAACAGAAGCCAGGACAGACACCATTATGGTGATGAATGTCGGCAATAGTTCAGGCAAGGTAAAGCTAGTCAGCTTTTTGAGAGATACCCTGGTGAATATTGAGGGAGCTTCTTATGAAGGCATGGCTGATCACAAGTTGAATGCAGCCTTTACCATCGGTGAACAGGATAATAGCCAAGGGGCGGAATATGTGCGTCAAGTCTTGAAAAATAACTTTGACATCACTATTGAATATTACATCATGATTGACTTTGAAACCTTTGCTCTGGCAGTTGACACCCTCTTTCCTAATGGTGTAGAGATGGATGCAAAGTTTTCAACTGTGAATGGTGAGGTTGTTGGTGCTGTTGATGTGCCGGATGACTTGGGCTTTGCTTCTGGCGGTAGCCTTTATCAAACGATTCAGGTTGGTCCTCAACGGATGGATGGTAAAACGTTGCTTAACTATGCGCGTTTCAGAAGTGATGACGAAGGAGATAATGGTCGAACGCGTCGCCAACAGGAAGTTATGCAGGCTGTCCTATCCCAGATAAAAGACCCGACCAAGCTCTTTACAGGCTCTGAGGCTCTGGGAAAAATTTACGCATTAACCTCGACCAATATATCATTTCCTTTCATCCTATCTAATGGGCTTTCTGGCTTGACGGCAAGTCAAAAGGGCATTGAACGGATGAGTATTCCTGAGCAGGGAGACTGGATAGATGAGTATGACCTGTATGGTGGTTTAGGTCTACTGATTGATTTTGAGGCTTATAAGCAGCGTTTAGCTGAATTAGGCTTACGTTAGGGAGATGATATGGAAGAGAAAAAGCGCAAAGTCAAGTTAAAAGCCATTCGCTTGTTAAAAAAGGATAAGCTCTTCAGTGCGGTATTTAGCCGAGCGACGATTGTTTTTATCTTAATCCTTTTGCAATTATGGCTAATCTCCATTTCTTTTGGTTGGTTATTGGGAGAGTATCGGGTATTCTTTCAAATTTTTGAGGCTGTTATCACGGTTGCCAGTGTCCTTTATCTGGTCAACAGCCGTATGGATACGACTTCAAAAATTACCTGGTTAGTGATGATTATGCTGGCTCCACTACTTGGTTCCTTGTTTTTATTATATACCAAGCAGGATTTGGGTTATCGAACCTTGAGGAGACGTTTGAAAGAGGTTATTTTAAATAGCTCAAATCTTTTAAAGCAGGACGAGGAGGTTGTCCAAGAGCTCAGTACACAGCACAGCACAGCTTATAATCTTGTCGAATATTTGAGACGTAGCGATAATAAGTTTCCTGTTTATAAAGGGACATCGGTCACCTACTTGCCGACAGGTGAGAGCTTTTTTGCCAAGATGAAAGAAGAAATGCTCAAGGCTAAACAGTTCATCTTTTTGGAGTACTTTATCATTGATGAAGGGCTGATGTGGGGCGAAATTCTAGCCATTTTAAAGCAAAAAGCTAGTGAAGGGGTCGAAATCCGAGTGCTCTACGATGGGATGAACGAGCTGTCTCGCCTGTCCTTCGATTACACTGAGCGTTTGGGCAAATTAGGCATACAAGCGAGGGCTTTTGCTCCCATTACGCCCTTTCTATCGACCTACTACAACTATCGGGATCATCGTAAGATTTTAGTCATTGATGGACAGGTGGTTTTTAACGGTGGTGCCAACCTAGCAGATGAATACATCAATGAAATCGAGCGTTTTGGGCATTGGAAGGATGCAGGTGTCCTCTTAAAAGGTCCTGCTGTTGATAGTTTTACGGTGCTGTTCCTACAGATGTGGACAAGCATGGGAAGCGATGAATCGCTTGCGCCTTATATCGGCTTATCCCAACCAGTTAACAAGGCTGATGGTTATGTGATACCATACGGGGATTCTCCTCTTGATCGTGATAATGTTGGTGAAAATGTCTACATTGACATGTTAAACCATGCGAGAGAATACGTCCATATCATGACACCATATCTGATTTTGAGCAGCGAATTAGAACATGCTATTCGCTTTGCTGCGGAGCGAGGAGTTGATGTCAAGCTCATGATGCCAGGGATTCCGGATAAAAAAATTCCTTATGCTCTGGCAAAAACCTATTACAAAATTCTCATGGAATCAGGAGTGGAGATTTACGAGTACACGCCAGGATTTAATCACTCTAAGGTCTTTGTAGCAGACGGTGTTAAGGCTGTTGTTGGCACCATAAACCTTGATTATCGTAGCCTCTACCATCACTTTGAGTGCGCAACTTATCTCTACCGTTCACCAGCAGTCGCAGCTGTTGAAGCAGATTTTCAACAAACTCTGCTACTTTGCCACCGTGTGACACCAGATGAGCTGTTACAATTACCGATTCTTATGAAATTAACAGGTGTATTCGCTAAAGTCGTTGCACCGCTATTGTAACTAAGGAGTTATAAGGAGATCTTATGTTTAAGAAAATTTTTCAAGCATTTAAAGCTAAAACTGCGCAAAGTTCCCAGGCAACTTTGGTAGATGATTTGCCAGAAGCCATCGAGTGGACGGTAGACAATCTGACAGCTTCTGGTTATCTGGCTGACTTTAGCTTATCAAGCATCGTAGCATTGGATGACTTCTTTGAAACGGAGAAGCAGGAAGGCGGAGTTCTTAGACGACCAGATGGTGGGATTATTTTATTTGCTGTTGCGGCCTATCTAGGTGAAACCTTGATTGCTAACTATGGTGGCAAATGGGAACTGGGCGATGAAGTCTCAGAAGATGATTTGGACATGGTTCTGATACTGGATGGTAAGCCATTTTATCCTGTTAGAGTCTGCCAGCAACGACTAAAGACAGCCTCACCTGATGGGCTACAAAGAGCTGTTACCGAGTTTTTTCAACCAGTAGAACACAGGCCTTTACAAAATGACACAAATGAGTTAGAATAAAAATATGCGATGAGCCGAATTTGGTCACTGACCAAATTTACGCTAGGGAGGTCATAAAGGCAGGAGCCGACCTTGATGAGTTGTGTGAACCAACTGATCTCATCTCGTTTGAGATGCCCTTTCCCCCTTTGTGGGGGATTTTTTGTGTCTAAGAAGCGCAACAGGAGTTGTAGCTTATAAAGCTCCCTTGCCTAGCTGTATACTCTTCTAGGCTGGTCTTGGTTTTATTCGGGTATCAAAAAATCCCTCGATTATCAGGTCGAGGGATTTTGAGTCATAAGAGAGCCTTAGTTTTTCTTGCGACGAGTCAAGTAGTAGGCTGTAAGAGCGGTCATGCTAGCACCGATAAGTGTCAAGACACTTGTCTGGTCACCTGTCTCTGGCAGACTGGCTTTGTGAGAAGTAGCTGCTGCATAAGTTGCTAGATTGCTTGTAGCTGCTGGACGGGGAGCAGGAGCAGCTGGGTTAACGAAGACTTGCCTGTCAGTATTAACCAGCTGGTCAGCAAGTTTGTCTTTAGGCTGATCTGGTGTTGAGGTATCTTTGCCACCCTGAACATCAGATGTTTCCTTATCTTTATCCTTCTGGTTATCAGGTGTTTCTTTATTTTCGTCCTGATTGGTAGGAGGTGTAGCAGGTTCCTCATTCTTGACAGGGAAACTGTTCTTATCCAATGGATTGGTGTTAGCATCCAGTTCTTGGCGGTTTGTGAAGCCATCTCCATCATAGTCAGCCTCTAAATCAAAGACTGGTTTATCGTCGTTAAGATTTGGATAACCGTTGTTGGCATTGTCACCAGTTGAGGTTTGTGGGTAAGTACCTGCGTGGAACGGATCGGTGCCTGCTGCCATTTCTTCTGCTGTAGTGAAGCCATCCCCATCATGGTCAGCATTGAGGTCAAAGGCTGGTAAGTCGTCAGCAGTTTCTGCTGCTCCTCCATTTTCTTGGTCACCTTTGGCTGTTTGAGGATAAGATGTAGCATCGGCAGGATCTGTTCCCAGAGTCAGTTCCTCTTGGTTAGAGAAACCATCATTATCTAGGTCAGCATTGGGGTCAAAGGCAGGCAAGTCGTCAGCAGTTTCTGCTGCTCCTCCATTTTCCAAATTACCTTTAGCTTGGAGGGACAGATTTTTAACAGTCAGTTTATCACCTGCGATGGTGTAGGTGAGGTTCTCAATAACGATAGGCTCACCACTTGAGAGGTCGACAGCCTGGTAGCCTGCTGGTAACTCGATGCTAATGGTGTAATCACCAGAGACGATTTTCTTCTCAAAGATGTCCTTGGTGTAACGACCTTGAGGGAGCTCGGTGCGTTTGCCCTTGCTGTCAACGAGGTAAACTTTAGTCCCTACTGGTGGAATGGTGTCAAAGTCCACTGCGAAACTTGTGCGAGACAGTGGTGTTGCCTTGAAGTAGACACCAACCAATGAATGTTCTTCATCAACGGTGAAGGATTTGATGCGTTCATCAATCAAATAGGCTTCATCTTCATCGTGAAGAATCAATTCAACAGTGTAGTCTCCAAATGGGAGGCTGTGGAAAGGTTCGGCAGGGTTGACAGAGGTTGTTTCAGCAGTAACATCGTTGCCTTCTGAATCACGGATAATGTAGCGGAAATCTGCTTCAATCAATTGCTGTGTTTCTGGATTTGAGATACCCAGACGGACTAATCCGCTTTCTGTTCCACCTTGGACAATCTCTGGTAGGACAGCCGACCAAGAGTTTCCTGCACGGTTTTCGATGCGGTACCAGAAATCAGTGATGCGGAGTTCTTTTCCGTTGATGTCGTGTGTCGGCAGGGTGTAAACGCCGTTTTCATCTGGCTTGATGTAGATACGGACGGTGTTTGACCGTGTTACTTCACGACCATTTTTGAGGACTTCCTTGTAATCCTCGGCATTGACATTATAGTAGAGGGTTTCACGATAAATCTCGGTTGCTCCCCATGCAATACCTGGACGTGGTTTGAAAGTACGCGCGTCTTCATCGTAGATTGAAGCAGTGGTAATGGCAGGGCGTGAGGTATCAATCAAGATGTTAAAGCTTATTTCCTGAGATTTTGCACCAGGAACGGTTGGACGATAAGTTACGACGTAGACATATTTACCATCTGGAAGAACCTTGCCGTTATTGTCTTTACCAGCCCAAAGCGTGTTATCAAGAATAGTTGATTTGGAGTTGGCAGGTTTGCCGCCGTAGTAGTTTTTAGTTCCTGCTAGGCTATTCTCGCTGACCCAAACAGGATTAGTACGGTCGATGTCTTCGTCGCGATAAACAGCTGCAGTAACATCTGTAAAGTTCCGTAGCATGACAGCACGTAGCATGACAGCATCACGGTTATTATCACCGTTTGGTGAAATAATGTAGTATGGCTTACCTGTTTCATCACGGTAGAGGATATACTTGCCGTCACTATCTAAGTAAGTTCCAGCAATAATCGGTGTTTCTGGCGTGTAGATCCCCTTATTGTGGTCCCATTCGGATTCTGATGTCAAGAGTGTGGTGTACTCTTCGCTTTCAGTGAAATTCAGCTCGTCTATTTTTGAGCCTTCTTTGCGTTCAGGATAGTAGAACGGCAGGTCACCGTTGTTAAAGTCAAATTCACCGATTGGTTTTTCGATAACAGCTAGGTTTTCAAATGCTCCCTTGAAACCAACAAAAGGAATGCTGACCTCATCACCGCCGTCAACAGGGTTGACAAAGCGCACAAAGCCCTCAAGGAAATAACCATTGACCATGAGTTTGCTGAGCTCTTCTGTAAAGGCTGAGCTGTCCACAGTAATCGGAATCAAGACACTGCTGTTGGCAGCTACTGTGACCGTTCCGGTTGTTTGGTTCAGTTCACGTGGTTTGAGGGTGACGCGACCGTCAACAATCTCATCAGTATTCAGGTGAGTGATGTAGTTGAGGGTCTTGTCGCTGTTTGAGGTGTTATACAGACGCACATTAAAAGTAAAGCTGTCATCAACATTCCCCAGAACGATGCTGGTCAGGTCATCGTCGCCTGTCAAGTAAAGGTCAGAGTGAATAGCCTTGTGGGTATCTGCGATACCAGCACCTTGTTGACGAGGAGAAGTATAGGCCTGAGTATCAGTGTTAAAGTGTGGCAGAGCAGTGCTCATCAAAAGCTGTTTGATACGAATTTGCAGATCCTCAGGGCTTAAATCAGGGTATTTTTTCTGAAGAGCCTGTTTCATGAGGACAATAACACCAGCGATATGTGGCGATGCCATGCTGGTACCGTCCATGCTTGCATAACCATTGTTGTTAATGGCAGAGTAAATCGCTCCACCTGGTGCAGAGACATCAGGTTTTAATTCACCATCAGCAGACAAGCCCCAGCTGGTAAAGTCAGACATTTTTCCAGCTTCAGGATTGACCACCGTTTCGTAGGCTTTGTTGAACTGGAACTTGTACTTGCCTGTGCCTGACTCTTTAGCTAACTCTTCACCGAATTGGATAGGGATAAAAATTGATGGGTAAAGCGCTGTTTCAGGTCCAGGGATGTTCATGGTGAAGTCCAGTGTTTGGGTCACGTTGTTGAAGACCACAGCACCGATAGCTCCAGCTTTTTTAGCATTGGCTACCTTGTCAGCAAAGCTGATTTCACCACGTTTGATGAGGGCGATTCTGCCAGTTAAGTCCTGTCCTTCAAAGTCTTCGGTTTTACCTAGTCCAACATAGAGGTAGTCATAGGCTACATTTTCAGCGAACTCTTTTTTACTGTTTGACCCCTTGGTAAAGTTGACCTTACCAAAGTTGAGCTCAGCATTATCTTCCATACCGAGAATGGTGGCAACTTCACGAGTGAGGTGGGTGTTGTTATAAGAAGCGACCGCAATACCATCTCGGGCTGTGGCTGGTGTTGCAACAACAGCATAGTCAGGGTTATCGGCGTAAGGCAAGGATTTACCGTCCCCAAATACCGTATCGTTACCTGCTGCAATGACAACGGTAACCCCTTTTTTACGAGCATCATCAATGGCACGCGTGATGTGGTCGCCAACATCAATCAGGGAGCCGTTTGGTGACCCCAGACTGAGGTTGATTGAGTCAGCACCGAGTTTAACGGCATCTTCGATAGCACGAGCGTAGAGAAACGGAGCTGTACCCCCGCCACGAGTATCAGAAAAGACCCGCATAAACATCAACTGGGCTTCTGGGGCAACCCCAACGATGCGTGTACCACTGCTATCCGTTTGAGTCGGATTACCCACTGAGATACCAGAAACGTGCATACCGTGAGAACGCACATCGCTTTCTTTTAGTTCGGTATTGCTGTCAGTATAGTTGTAGCCAAAAACAACCTTGTCGTTGTACCATTGACCGTAGTTGATACCAGCTTCAGCTTTCTTGGCCTCCATTTCCTCTTCGCTCTTGAATTTAGCAGTGGAAATATCGCTAAGGGTCAAGGCATTGTGCTCAACGTCAAGCCCTGAGTCGATAACAGCAACGACCATGCCTTGCCCCTTGATGTTTTCTTCCCAGACAGGCTGGACATTGATAATAGCATTGCTTTCAACAGATAGGGTCTCGGCTTCTGTTTTAGCATAAAGCTCAGCAAGAGCAAAGTTTGGCTGATTGCTCTCTGATGACGTGGTGCTTGCTTGTGGCTCTGGTGAAATCGCAGAGCTGGTAGCCGTTTCAGCTGTAGTGCTGTCAGAAACAGCTGTGATGGCTGGGCTAGTAGAAGCAATAGTCACATCATCATTAGCAGCTACTGAGTAGCTATTCAGACTAAAGGCTACCAAGGCAGTAAGCAAGGTAGGGCCTAATAGCCTAACTTTTGATGTCATTTGACGACTCATCATCAAACCTCCTAAACATAATTTCCTGAAAAAAATCTTAAAGTCAGGTAAGATGAATTATCGCACATTTTTTTATATTCTGCAAGAGATTATTTAAATTTTTTTCAGAAAATTAGCAAAAAGTGAATAATTGAGTGATTTGCAAAAATAATCTCTTTTCATTGTTAAAGAAAAATAGTATAATTAGGCGTATCAGCAAAGACTGCTGGAAATAAAATTATCTAAAAAAGATAACGGATAAAATTTTTACTAACCTGTAGAAAAAAGAGGTAAAGACATGGGCTATACAGTTGCCGTTGTTGGTGCGACAGGCGCCGTTGGAACACAGATGATTAAGATGTTGGAGGAGAGCACGCTTTCGATTGACCAAATTAAGTTGCTGTCGTCAGCTCATTCTGCTGGTAAGACCTTGACTTATAAGGGACAAGAGGTGACGGTCGAGTTGACCACAGAAGATAGTTTTGAAGGCATTGATATTGCCCTCTTTTCAGCTGGTGGGTCGACATCGGCTAAGTTTGCACCTTATGCGGTGAAAGCAGGTGCTGTAGTGGTGGACAACACCTCTTACTTCCGTATGAATCCAGATGTGCCTTTGGTTGTTCCAGAGGTCAATGCCCATGCCATGGATGACCACAAAGGCATTATCGCTTGTCCAAACTGCTCCACCATCCAGATGATGGTGGCACTGGAGCCTGTCCGTCAGCAGTGGGGCTTGGAACGCATCATCGTGTCAACCTACCAAGCGGTCTCTGGGGCAGGTATGGGAGCTATCTTGGAAACACAGGCGCAGTTGCGTGCGGCGTTGAATGACGGCGTGGCACCAAAAGAGGTAGAAGCAAACATCCTTCCTTCAGGTGGCGATAAGAAGCACTACCCTATTGGCTTTAATGCACTGCCACAAATCGACCTCTTCACGGACAATGCCTACACCTATGAAGAGATGAAGATGACCAAGGAAACCAAGAAAATCATGGAAGATGACAGCATTGCTGTTTCTGCGACCTGTGTGCGGATTCCAGTTCTCTCTGCCCACTCTGAATCTGTCTACATCGAAACCAAGGAAGTCGCAGACATTGAAGCGGTAAAAGCAGCGATTGCGAGCTTCCCAGGTGCTGTTTTAGAAGATGATATTGCCAACCAAATCTACCCACAAGCCATCAATGCGGTCGGTAGCCGTGATACCTTTGTTGGTCGTATTCGTAAGGATTTGGACAAGGAAAATGGCATTCACATGTGGGTGGTATCTGACAATCTCCTCAAAGGTGCTGCTTGGAATTCTGTTCAAATCGCTGAGACCCTTCACGAGCGTGGTTTGGTGAGAAAAACGGACGAGCTTGTATTTGAGTTGAAGTAGAGTGATGAGATGGCTGGCAAAATCGTCAGTCATCTCGAATCAGTAGCATCGTTAGAAAGGAATTCTTATGTCCATCGAGCAACTACGACAGGCTAAAATCATCACAGCCTTGGTCACGCCTTTTCATGAAGATGGTACCATCAATTTTGAGGCTTTCCCAGCTCTGATTGAACACTTGCTGGCGCACCATACAGATGCCATCTTGCTGGCAGGGACGACAGCAGAAAGTCCGACCCTGACCCATGAGGAAGAGCTAGAGATTTTCAAAGTTGTGCAAGCTATTGTTAAGGGCAGAGTGTCCTTGATTGCAGGGATTGGGACCAATGATACGCGGGATTCCATCGAGTTTGCCAAGGAAGTGGCTAAATTTGGTGGTTTTGCGGCGGGCCTTGCCAT
This sequence comes from Streptococcus sp. E17BB, assembly GCF_041807725.1. Taxonomy (NCBI): domain Bacteria; kingdom Bacillati; phylum Bacillota; class Bacilli; order Lactobacillales; family Streptococcaceae; genus Streptococcus; species Streptococcus sp. E17BB. The sequence goes on along the minus strand of NZ_JBGTZC010000004.1, from coordinate 52,909 downwards.
TGTTCCTTACTATAATAAGCCATCTCAAGAGGGGCTTTACCAGCATTTCAAGGCCATTGCGGACGCGTCTGACCTGCCGATTATTCTGTATAATATCCCAGGACGAGTCGTGGTGGAGTTGACGCCTGAGACCATGCTTCGCTTGGCAGAACATCCCAATATCATCGGAGTCAAGGAGTGTACAACCCTTGCTAACATTGCCTATCTGATTGAGCACCGTCCAGATGATTTTCTCATCTATACAGGAGAAGATGGCGATGCCTTCCATGCCATGAATTTGGGAGCAGATGGGGTAATTTCGGTAGCCTCTCACACTAATGGTGACGAGATGCACGCCATGTTTGAAGCTATTGAGCAGAGCGACATCAAGGCTGCTGCAGCTATTCAGCGCCAGTTTATCCCTAAAGTCAACGCTCTCTTTAGCTATCCGAGCCCTGCTCCTGTTAAGGCGGTGCTGAACTATTTGGGCTTTGATGTCGGACCGCTTCGCTTGCCCCTTGTTGCAGCACCAGAAGAAGAGGCCAAGCGCATTATCAAGGTCGTCGTTGATGGTGATTATGAAGCGACAAAAGCAACCGTGACAGGTGTGATTCGTCCACGGTATTAAAGCGTGATAATACCAGAGAGCAGAAAATCCTGCTCTTTTTTTGTGGAATATAGTATTTCCATATCGAAATAGTTGACAAAGAAAAAAGGAGATGCTAGAATTATCATTGTTCTATATAGAAATAAAAAAGAAAGGAGCTCCTATGACAAAAGAACAAGGGGGCTATCGCGCGACCCACATTAGCCTCTTGAATGGTCGTCTGTTTCAGCACTTGCTGGCACAGGAGCCAGAGGCACTTTACACGGGAGAACAAGGGAAGATTCTCCACTGTCTTTGGTTACATGGTGGGAGAGGAACTGCGACAGATATTGCCATTCACACAGGGCTTGCCAACAATACCTTAACCTCTATGCTCAAACGTTTGGAGGAGCAAGGCTTGATTGTGCCACAGCCCTGTCCCAATGACAAGAGAAAAAAAATCTGGCACCTGACGGATAAGGGCTGGGGGCAAGAAGTCATCGGAAAGCGGGTTAGCGAGCGCTTGTCAATCATCTTTTACGAGGGATTTAGTGAGGAAGAGGTGACCACCTTTATCAGCTACCAAAAGCGGATTTTGGATAACCTGAGACGAGGTTTGGATAGAAAAGACAAGGACGACGAGGAGGTTGCTCATGTGGACTAGACTGGTTGATTACCTAGCACACAACAGCCACCAATACCTGACCTATCTTTGGGAGCATATCTGGATTAGCCTTCTGGCTCTGGGAATCGCTCTGGTTTTTGGGACCTACTTGGGTTACCTGGCTTACCAGCGCTCCAAACTCCGGCAAGCCATCACAGGCCTGTCTGGTGGTCTGCGGGTCATTCCCTCGCTGGGTGTGCTGTTCTTCCTCATTCCCCTCATCGGTGTTGGGCAAATGCCAGCCCTTATCGCCCTTGTCCTGCTGGGCTTACCGCCCATTATCCTACAAACCTTGGTCGGCTTGGTGCAAGTCCCAGAGAGTTTGAAAGAAGTCGGCAAGGGGCTGGGGATGACCGACAGGCAGGTCTTGCTCAAGGTCGCTTTTCCACTAGCCCTTCCCCATCTCTTGACCGGGCTCAAGTTGGCTCTAGTGGAAATCATCGCCTCCGCTAGCCTAGCCACCTACATCGGAGCAGGAGGACTGGGCACTCTGATTTTCACAGGGTTGGGGCTCTATCGCTACGATCTCTTACTCTTGGGCGGTGGCTCCGTTGCCCTGCTCTCGCTCATTGCCATGTTGAGCCTTGATGGGCTCATTCATCACATCAAACAAACCCACTAAAAAGGAGTTAAACATGACAAACAAAAAACGCCTCGGAGGCCTGTTAGCCCTCCTTGTCCTAGCTGGTTTAGGATTATTTGCCCTCTTTGGGCAAAAGCAGAGCGCACCTGCAGCTGGTGACAAACCAGTCGTGCGGATTGGTTCAAAAGATTTCACAGAAAACCTCATCGTTGCAGAGCTCTATGCTCTAGCCTTGGAAGATGAAGGCTACACCGTTGAGCGCAAGTTTAACATCGCCAGCTCTTTGGTGCATACGTCCTTGACCAATAAGGAAATCGACCTCTACCCAGAGTACACAGGGACAGGTCTGTTGGCTATTTTGAAGTTGCCATTGGAAACCGACCCTGAGCAGGTCTATCAGACGGTTAAAACCGCCTATGCCAAAGACTTTAAGCTGACGTGGTTAGACTACGCCCAAGCGACAGACAGTCAGGGCTTGGTCATTCGGACAGCCGTGGCGAAGCAGTTGGGCATCAAGACCATCTCTGACCTGCAACAACATGCGAGCGAACTCCGCTTTGCGTCCCAAGGGGAATTTGACCAGCGTGAAGACGGCTTGGCAGGCTTGAAGACGGCTTACGGTGAGTTTAACTGGAAATCTTCCAAGGTCTACGACAACAGCCTGAAATACAGCGTGCTGAAAAACGACGAAGCAGATGTGACGCCAGCCTATACTACAGAAGGTCAGCTCATTCAGACAGATGAGTTTACCCTGCTGGAAGATGACAAGGCCTTCTGGCCACCTTACAACATCGCTCCTGTTGCCCAGAGCGACTTGCTTGAGAAAGAGCCAAACCTTGCGACAGCCTTGAACACGATTTCCAGCCAATTAACGACTGAAAAAGTCACCGAACTCAACGCTCAAGTCGATGTTGACGGTAAGGATTATACGGCTGTTGCCAAAGACTTCTACAAGAGCATCGCAAACTAAGGAGACCAGATGACGCAAGCATTAGTGACCTTTGAGGGGGTGGGGAAAACCTACGGCGATACCCCAGTCTTGTCCGATTTGACCTTTACCCTCTCTAAGGGTGAGTTTATTACCATTTTAGGGACATCAGGATCTGGGAAAACGACGACGCTCAAGCTCATGAACCGCCTCTTAGAGCCAGATACAGGGCAGATTTTGTTAGATGGTCAGCCTTTGTCGGCGACCGATCCTGTTGCCCTCCGTCGGCAAATTGGCTATGTGGTTCAGCAGATTGGGCTCTTTCCCCACCTGACCGTCCGAGACAATATCGCCACTGTCCCTAAACTCTTGGGCTGGGAAAACGAGCGGATTGACCAGCGTGTGGAGGAGTTGCTGACCATGGTGCAGCTCCCTGCCAGAGACTTTGCCCATCGCTACCCCAAGGAACTCTCTGGTGGACAGCAGCAGCGGGTCGGAGTAGCCAGAGCACTAGCTGCTGATCCGCAGATGGTGTTATTTGATGAGCCCTTTGGGGCGGTGGACGCCATCACCCGCCATCACCTGCAAGACCAGCTCAAGACTCTCCACCAGTCCTTGGCTGACAAGACCTTTGTTCTCATCACCCATGATATCCATGAGGCTCTCTATCTGGGCGACCGTGTCATGGTCATGGACCAGGGGCGGTTGGTGCAGTTTGATCGTCCGCAGGAGATTATTGCTTCCCCTCGGACGGATTTTGTCAAATCCCTGCTCGAAACGGTTCAGCGGCAGGACAGGCTAGTAGGAGGATTGACCTGATGGAGTACGCACTCAGCCATCGTGAGGCGCTTTTTCGCTTGGTCTTGGAACACCTCCAATTGACCTTGCTGGCTCTGGGATTTGCCTTGGTTTTTGGAATTGGGTTAACCCTGCTCCTCTGGCGCTTTCCACGCTTGCAGCAAGTATCCGTCTATCTCTTGTCTGTCTTGTATGCGGTGCCCTCATTTGCCTTTTTTGCCCTGCTGATTCCCTTGACAGGTCTAGGGCAGACCACCACGGTTATCGTTTTGACCCTCTATGCCCAGTATATCTTGGTGCGGAGCTTTTTATCGGGCTTGATTGAGATTGACTCAGCTCTTTTGGAGGCGGGACGCGGCATGGGCATGACGGAGGGACAGTTGTTAGTGGCTGTTCAGCTACCCTTAGCCGTACCTGCTCTCTTTGCAGGCATTAAGCTAGCAGCGACCTCCATCATCGCTATGGCGACCATTGGGGCGACCATCAATGCTGGAGGGCTTGGGACGCTCTTGTTTGATGGCTTGCGCACCGCATCTCTGACCAAGCTCATCTGGGGTATCGGACTAACAGTCAGCTTGAGTGGGCTTTTTTCCCTCTTGATTGATTTTTTAGAAGACTTGGCGACGCCGAAACAGTCATCTCTATCAGAAAAGGAGAATTAAGATGACCATCACCACCCGTTTTGCAACACCAGCTGACGCAGCTACCATTTGTGCTATCTGTTCGGCCGCTTGGCGTGTGACCTATAAGGACTTGAATCCTCCAGGGTATATCGAGCAGGTGATCGCTGACTTTTACAACCTCGACCGAGTGACCAAAGAATGCTCAACCAGTGATCAGCACTGGCACGGCTACATGGTCGCTGAGCTAGACGGTCACATCTTAGGGGCTATCGGTGGCGGTGTCAGTGAGGGTAATTTTGGGATATCTATGTCCTCTATGTTCACCCAGAGCACAAGGGTAAGGGATTGGGACGTGCTCTCGTTAATTTTCTGACCGACCACCAGAAGGCGACTTACGGGATTAACCGCCAACAAGTCACCGTTGCTAAAAACAACCAGATGGGTATCCCTTTTTATGAGCGGATGGGCTTCGTCTGTCAAGGAGAAATTCCCAGCTGGTATAGTCCTGAGCGCCCCAATAATCTCACTTATGAGCGAGAGGTGGGCAGTACAGTTGGGGATTAAAAACCAAAACATCGTAAGAGATGTCTAAAAAACTGGGCACCAAGAGACTGGTTGTGGTCTGTTGGTTGTGACAGCTTTGAGACTTCACTTGTTGATGGTATTAGTCGTATAGTTATCAGAATAAAGACAGCTTTTTAGCTGTTTTTATTTTCCCTTTTTTGCTATAATGGTAGGAGTAATCGCTCCCTGTTACCTAAGGTGTTTATAGCAACAATAGTCCTATGTGATTAAATTCTTCTCCATGACTGGGAGTTTTAGATCAGATTAGCCATCAGATAAACTGGTATTAAAAGAGTTAAGTCTAAGTCTGATGTTGAAAACCTAATTGATAATTTTCACAAACTGCCATTTCTTAGAAAGTGACCTGTAATGTTCAAGACGATTTCTTCTATTGAGAGACACATTGATTATGTCCTGCTGTTGCCAGTCTTTTTCCTGCTATTGACAGGTTTTTTTTCAGTTTTTATCGCGACAAGTCATGATTATCCAGACCGTGTGGGGATTGTGATGATTCAGCAACTCGCTTGGACAGCTATCGGTCTACTGATGGCTTTGGTGGTCATGCTCTTTAGCAAATCATTTCTCTGGAAGGTCAGTCCCCTGCTCTATGTGTTAGGGCTAGGGTTGATGGTCTTGCCCCTGATTTACTTTGATGCGGGGCTGGTTTCGTCAACGGGTGCTAAAAACTGGGTGACCCTTGGTGGCGCGACTTTATTTCAGCCATCTGAGTTTATGAAAATCGCCTATATTTTAATCTTGGCGGTTGTGACCGTGTGGTATCAGGAGAAGTTTCCTCAGGTATCTATTGCAAGGGACTTGAAATTGCTGAGTCTATACGGGTTATTAACGGTTCCTGTGTTTATCTTGTTAGGTCTTCAGAAGGATTTAGGCACATCTCTTGTCTTTCTGGCAATTTTGTCCGGTATCATTCTCTTATCAGGTGTTAGTTGGCGGCTTATTTTACCTGTTGTCGGAGGATTTGCTGCGGGAATTGCAGGTTTTTTATGGGTATTTACACAATCGTGGGGCAAGGATTTCTTTTTTAACTTGGGAATGGATACCTATCAGATTAACCGAATTTCGGCTTGGCTAGATCCTTTTGCTTATGCTGAAGGCATTTCGTACCAGCAAACCCAGAGCATGATTGCAATCGGTAGTGGTGGCTTGACTGGGAAAGGATTTAACGTGATTGACCTAAATATTCCTGTCCGGGAGAGTGACATGATTTTTACGGTTATCGCAGAGAATTTTGGGTTTATCGGCTCTAGTCTGCTTTTGATTCTTTATCTGCTATTGATTTATCGCATGTTAAAAATCACGCTGGTTTCTAATAATCGGTTTTATGTCTATATTTCGTCCGGCTTCATTATGATGATTCTCTTTCATATTTTTGAAAATATCGGAGCAGCAATGGGTCTTCTTCCCCTAACAGGTATTCCCTTGCCGTTCATCTCTCAAGGGGGGTCTTCTCTAGTTACAAATTTAATCGGAGTCGGTCTAGTCTTATCCATGTCCTTTCAACAATCACTAGAACAAGAACAGAAATCATCATAAACACAGGGCAAGGAGCTGTTGCCAAGTTCCTTGCCTTTTTTCTGTGTAGTCATGAGAAAATATTGGCTAGGTCTCTTTAACTGTCAAACGAGCAATAGACAGAGATTGTTTATCTGGTAGTTAGGAGATACGAAGTGAGTCAAACGGTTATCGTTGCCGTTTTGATGTCGTCCTAGTGATTTTTGCTGGATTAGCTTTATGATTTTCTGAAAATGTGGTAAAATAAAACTATGGTAAAACGTGATTTTATTGCAGGGATATTGTTGATTGTAACAGTCATTCTTGTTTTTGTCGGGCTTCAGTCTTTTGTCTTTGGGACTTATACGATTCAGGAGAGAGATAGCAATTCTTTCCTTAACACAGGTGATCAGGTCTTGTTTTCACGACGAGAGACACCTGATTATGGCAACCTTGTGATTTATGAAGTCGACAACGAGACTCACATCGGGCGTGTTATAGGGCAGGCAGGCGATCAGCTGATGTCTGTTGAGGATATTTTATACCGTAATCAGGAAGTGGTTGAACAGCCCTATATCGAGGAGATGAAACGGGCTTACCTGTCAAAAACAGGTCATGAGATGCCCTTTACGCCAGATTTCAGCTTGGCAATTTTACTGGATGACCCAGATGCTACAGTGCCTAAGGGGCAGTACTTTGTCTTGAACGACAATCGTCAAGAGATGACCGATAGCAGAGAGTTTGGTCCGATTGCTCGTCAGGACATCAAGGGTGTCCTCATCTTTCGCTTGAAACCGTTCGAGAGTTTTGGCTTCTTACGAACAGAGTAACATCAATTATAAAGGATAACGATGACAGAAAAACATATTCCAGCGGTGATGTCCAATTTGCGACGTGAGATTGTTCAAATTCCCAAAGAGATTGCAACTTGTAGCGGCATTTCTATTTATGGGCGTGTGATTAAATCTGTTTTATTTTCCACAGACGTGGCAGTTATCGCCAATAATAATGCGGATGCCATTTTGGTGGTTTATCCATTTACACCACACCCAGCTATCTTAAAAAGTGTCATGTTAGTTGCCTCTGTTCCTGTTTTTGCAGGTGTTGGCGGTGGTTTAACGACAGGTGACCGATCGGCGAATATGAGTTTGTTTGCGGAGTCTGAAGGAGCGATGGCTGTGGTGGTTAATGCTCCGACCGATAGTGACACGATTAAAAAGATTAACAATCGTATTGACATTCCGATTATCTATACCTTGGTTTCAGAGCATTCTGATTTGCCATCACGTCTGAAAGCTGGTGTTGATATCGTTAATGTTAGCGGAGGAGCTAAAACCGCAATGATTGTTAGAAAGATTCGTGAGCAATACCCAGACCTTCCGATTATCGCAACGGGCGGTCAGAGCCGAGAGAGTATTCTAGAGACCATTGCCGCAGGCGCCAATGCCATCAGCTTTACCCCGCCGACCAATGGCGAACTTTTCAAAGAGAAGATGGACAAGTACCGTCAGTTGGCAGAGGCAGAGTGCTGATTAGATGATGCTTGCAATTTTTGTCAAATCACGGTACAATAACAAGGCAAGGTTCCCTTAGTTAAATGGATATAACACCTTCCTCCTAAGAAGTAGTTATCGGTTCGATTCCGGTAGGGAATATCATCTAGTGCCCCTTGCCTTCTGGCGAGGGGTTTTGTGTGCAAGAAGGGAGAAAACATGCGTCAACACCTCTCGGGACTAATGGTATCAGGGCTCGCCGGCATCTTTGCTATTTGGCTGAGTTCATTTCTACCTCTGGTAGATAGTAGCATCCTCTCTCTGGCACTGGGGCTTAGCTTGTCAGGTCTACTGAGACAGGAGAAACACTTGAGCTCTGGGCTAGGGTTAGCCAGTAAACTTGGTCTCCAGTACAGTATTATTTTGCTAGGATTCCGACTGTCCTTTGCAGATATAAAGTCCCTAGGTCTGTGGTCGTTTCAATTAAGTATCCCCCTTCTCTTTCTCGCCTTTGCTGTTGCGCTGGTTTTGGGAAGACAATTAAAGCTTAGTCACAATCTGACCTTGTTGATTGCTTTTGGGACGGCAATCTGCGGAGGATCAGCTATTGCGTCAGCAGCACCTATCCTTGACGCTGAAGAGGACGACATCGTCCTCGCTCTATCGACAGTGTTTTTGTTTAATTTGCTGGGGCTATTGATTTTTCCTGCTCTTGGGCAAGCCCTCGACCTCAGTCAGCAAACCTTCGGTATTTGGGCAGGCACAGCTATCAATGATACTTCCTCTGTTGTTGCCGCAGGTTATAGCTATGGTCAGGTGGCAGGCGATGTGGCAGTGGTGGTCAAATTAGCGCGAACACTATTGATTTTACCAGCCTGTGTCTTTTTTGCTTTTCGACGTTTTGAAAAAGGACAGAGCGGCAGAACACGCCAACTGAGACAGGTTTTTCCGACCTTTGTTTTCCTGTTTTTACTCGCTTCTTTACTGACAAGCTTGGGGCTGATACCGGATGCCTTGAGAGACCTTAGTCAACCCCTATCGAAATGGTTGATGGCTATGGCCCTCTTTGCTGTCGGCAGTAAGCTGTCCATTGCACAGATTAAACGTGCAGGTCTAAAACCGATGTTATTGGGTGCGATGGTCTGGTTTAGTATTGGATTAGCAAGTCTGCTATTGCAGCAAGTGATGACGCCATGACAAGCTTGAACATGGCTACCTTGGCAATAGCGCGAAAAAACTTATCCAAAGCCAGGTTGTGAAAAAATAACTTTCCTACTACCGTATTGAGGGATAATATGGTAAAATGGAAAGGATAAGAAGCAAATAGAAAAGAGGACCTAAAAATGGTGCAACCCAAGTACAATCGTGTCTTGATTAAGCTATCAGGCGAAGCTCTGGCTGGTGAGCGTGGTGTTGGTATTGATTTACCTACCGTTCAGAGCGTGGCGAGAGAAATCCAAGAAGTAGCAGAATCAGGCATTCAGATTGCTTTGGTTATCGGTGGCGGTAACCTCTGGCGGGGTGAGCCAGCGGCAGCAGCTGGTATGGATCGGGTATCAGCGGATTACACTGGCATGCTTGGGACAGTGATGAATGCGCTGGTGATGGCGGACAGCCTCAAGCAGTGCGGTGTAGATACTCGAGTACAGACAGCGATTAACATGCAACAACTGGCTGAACCCTATATTCGAGGGCGTGCCCTTCGTCATCTGGAAAAAGGACGAATTGTTATCTTTGCTGCAGGGACAGGGTCTCCGTACTTTTCAACTGATACGACAGCTGCTCTACGGGCTGCTGAAATTGAAGCGGATGCCATTCTCATGGCGAAAAATGGGGTAGACGGTGTCTACAACGATGACCCTCGTAAAAACGCTGATGCCATCAAGTTTGACGAGCTAACCCATATCGAAGTCCTCAAGCAAGGCTTGAAAATCATGGATTCGACCGCTAGCTCCCTGTCTATGGACAATGACATTGACTTGGTGGTCTTTAACCTCAATGAACCGGGCAACATCAAACGTGTTGTTCTGGGGGAAAATATCGGAACAACTGTTTCCAACCGTTGCTAATCAAAAAAGGAGAATACAATGACAATTATTGCCAAAGCTAAAGAACGTTTTGAACACTCTCACCAGTCCCTCTCTCGTGAGCTTGCTGGTATCCGTGCCGGTCGTGCCAATGCTAGTCTCTTGGACCGCATCTCAGTAGAATATTACGGGGCACCGACACCGCTCAATCAGCTAGCTTCTATCACTGTGCCTGAGGCGCGTGTGCTCTTGATTACTCCCTTTGACAAGTCTGTCTTGAAAGATGTTGAGCGTGCCATCAACGAGTCAGACCTCGGCATCAACCCAGCCAATGATGGCTCAGTTATTCGTTTGGTCATTCCAGCCTTGACAGAGGAAACTCGTCGTGACTTGGCCAAGGAAGTGAAAAAAGTTGGTGAAAACAGTAAGGTTGCTATCCGCAACATCCGCCGTGATGCCATGGATGAGGCTAAAAAACAAGAAAAAGCTAAAGAAATCACTGAAGATGAGCTTAAAAAATTAGAGAAGGATATCCAAGCAGCGACAGACGACGCTGTTAAACACATCGACAAGATGATTGCCGACAAGGAAAAAGAATTGTTGGACATCTAAGCCGTTAGTTAAGAAGAGAGAAAAAGATTTGGCAGGGTGGCAGGTTGGTCGCTCTGCTATTTTTGATAAAGATGACGACAGATTAACGAGTGCTGCGACGACTAGCTGATGTTAGTAGCGCTAGCCCTTGAAGCTCTTGTTGGATCTGCAAAATGATGACAGACATGGAGATTGAGCACGATGAGGTATTATTTGGCTAGGGTATTAACCGAAATGGTATTTGACCCTCCTCGGTCGGATTATTCGTCTTTTTCGGAGTTGATCATCATCGGTCGTGCTAAAATGAATCTGGATTATTCAAGGGTTTTATATGATGACAGACGAGATATTCTTGACCAGCTCTTAGCAGAGTACGAAAACAGCTTAGCTCTCAGCTACCAGACAGCAGACAACCACCGTTTGACCAGATGCTTGCGTGAGATTGTTAAGCTGGAGGAGATTTTAGACCATATCAGTCTTGGTCAAGAGCTGATTGAGGTTGATGAGCGCCTCTATACCTTTGACCATGCCTTATCGTTTGAGGCTTTTAAGACCATGTATGAGTTTGGGCAGTTTGGTGGCTAGCTTAGCACTCAGAGCGCTATAACCTTGTCTAAAAGAGGCTGATAGAAATCTTTTGATGACCAGAGGTGCTTAGCCATGACAAAGGAATGTGACACAAAGAAAGGAACATGATGACGATACAGTTAGCAAAAACCATAACAGCCATGGTGACCGATGAGAACAAGGACTACTATTTTGTTCAAAAAGACGGGGTCACCTATGCGCTAGCAAAGGCGGAAGGGTCCCATCAACTCGGTGAGATGATCACTGGCTTTGCTTATCAGGATATGACACAGAAAAATCGCCTGACGACCCTAGAGCAGACAGCAACCCAGACCAGTTATGGCTGGGGGCAGGTGACTGATTTTCGTAAGGATTTGGGTGTCTTTGTCGATACAGGCTTACCAGATAAGCAAGTTGTGGTGTCTCTTGATGTCCTACCTGAGCTCAAAGAACTCTGGCCTAAAAAAGGCGACAAGCTTTATGTGACATTGACTGTTGATAAGAAAGACCGACTCTGGGCCTTGCCTGCTGAGCAAGAAGTTTTCCAACGCTTAGCTGGTAAGGCCTACGACAACATGCAGAATCAGCAGTTGCGTGCCATTGTTTACCGTCTGAAACTGTCAGGCACCTTTGTCTACCTGCCTGATAATAACATGTTGGGCTTTATCCATCCTAGTGAGCGTTTTACAGAACCGCGTCTGGGAGAGGAATTGTCGGTGCGTGTCATTGGTTTCCGAGAAGTTGACCGCACGCTCAATCTCTCGCTCAAACCACGATCGTTTGAGATGTTGGAAAATGATGCTCAGATGATCTTGACTTACTTGCAGGGACAGGGCGGGTTCATGACCCTGAATGATAAATCCAGTCCAGATGAGATCAAGGCTACCTTTGGTATTTCTAAAGGGCAATTCAAAAAGGCTCTCGGTGGTCTGATGAAGGCTGGCAAGATTAAACAGGATGCCTTTGGAACAGAAGTGATCGGTTAAGTCAGAGCACACTCCTTGGTTGCTGTAAAATCCAAGACAGGAACATGATATAGTGCTTCTGTTTTAAAAACAGTTGAAAGCAGAAAATCTTGTTCCTCTATCAAATGATAGTCTGACATTAACGATTAGTCTTTTAAGAGTGGAATGATGATAAAAACCGACCTGAACGGACTTAAGGGCTCCAGTTCAGGTCGGTTTTTTGTCTAGGTCATCTCAAGGTCAATCCATTTTTCTGAGCTATTGAGGCTCTCCTGATGGCTGACGAGGAGAATGGTTTTGTCTTGCTGTTTATCAAGATAGGCGTTGATGGTCTGTCGACTGATTGGGTCAAGGGCTGAGGTGATTTCGTCCAGTAACCAAATCGGTTTATCCTCTAGGGCACCTCGTAAAAAGCTCAGCCGTTGTGCCTGTCCGCCTGATAAGCTCTCCTGACTAATCTGACTATCCAGCCCATCTGGTAGCTGCGCTAGCCATTGCCCCAAACCGATAGCGACTAAGCCATCGAGCAGGGGCTCATCAGGGATAGTCCGCCCCAGTGTGAGGTTGTAGCGGAGGGTGTCGGTGAAGATAAAGCTGTCCTGAGGGACATAGGTGGTCAGTTGGGTCAGCGCCCTTGTCCTAGCAGGTAGGCTATCCATCGTTAGCTGTCCTGTCGTCGGGGTCAAGCGACCAGAGAGGAGCATGAGCAGTGTGGACTTGCCTGAACCAGACGGTCCCATCAGGCGGTAGTGCTTGCCCTTAGTTAACGTGATATTAGGAAAGTCAAGGATCAGCTGCTCGTTGACCATCAGTTGTATATCATGGGTTGTGAGCGCTGTGCCCATGGTTGTTATCCAGTCTGCTCCAGATTTGGTCGCTTCAGGAATGTTCTGGAACTTCGTAAAAATCGGCGCAATCGATCGCACTTCTGCCCAGTTGGCAAAGAAGCCAGTCAAGCCAGCAAAGGTGATGGAGGCAAAGTAGGGGCTGCTGGACACTGCACCGATGGGCACCTGATTAAGGGCAAAGAGGAGACCAGCCTGAGCCAAAATGGTCAACTGACTGAGAAAACTCAGCCCATTTTGTGTCGCCATCATCTTGCCCAGCGTCTGCTGATAGCTCACTCGGCTAGCGGCGTAGGCAGCTTCTGGCGCGCCCACACGCCGCACCAATTCACTTAAACGCCCAGCTCCAAAGAGTGTACCATAACCCTTCAGGGTGTGGTTGATGCTGGTAAGCAGTTGGTCATTTTTTTCGGAAAATAGCAGAGCTTTGTCTGCCAGTTTCTGCTCAAAGCGTTTAGGCAGGAGGCTCATCAAGCCAGTGAGAAGCAAAACTGAGAGGGCAAAACTTGGGTGGTAAGAGATTAAGGTTATTGCAGAAAAGATAAGGTTCAGCAACTGCGTCAGCATGAGCTCTAAGGTTTCAAAACCCAGCTCGTTGATTGTCAGAATGTCATTGGTCAACCAAGAGGTGTAGGTATCCGCAGACTCACGCTGGAACTGCTCATAGTTGGTCTGACTCAGTCGTGTGAGAATATCCGTCCGCATCTCGTGGTTCATGGCTTGTAGGGCACGCTCACGAGCAGGGACAATCTGTTTAATCTGAAGCATCCAGAGTAAGTAGACCAAGAGGTTCAGACCTGTAGACATGAGAAAAGCTCGAACATCTTGGGCGACGAGATTGGTCAGAGCTTGGGCAGACAAGAGCCCGTTTGCCAAGACACAAAGCGAGTTAAGGACAAGCCAAAAGAGCAGTTTGGCATTCTCCCGTTTGCAACGAAGAAGATAAGTTGTGATCGACATGTTTTTCCTTTCACAGGGCTAAGGAGGGAAATCCCTCAGGCAAAGGAAAACAAGCAGAGAGCAGACAAAAAGGCAGGCAAGCGCCAGCCTCCAATCGCTATCGTCCATCGGTCGATGACTTGTTCATCAGATGTTTCATGAAAAAGCTGATGTTAACAAGGCACTAGACCGTACGTGTTTTCCTGACGACAATGAGTTGGGGTTGGTGTCATCATATTTAGCATAGTTTAGTCCTCGCTTTCGTTTAAGATAGGTTTAGTATAACATAGCTGGTTTTAAAATACAAGGGGAATGATTTAAGTTGTGACAATAGAGGGTCAAAAAATATAAAACCACACTGATACGCTGTCTTGAATATTTTTTCAAGACGTGGGTACAGTGTGGTTTTGAGGTTAGTTTTTGTTTGAGTTATGTGTTGAACAGAATTGGCATTACTTCAAAAAATCTGCAGCAAGGTAAGGAATCCCCTCATGGTAGTAATAGAAGCCTTGATTGCTAGACTGTCCAATGTGGGCATTTGCGATTTTTTCCTCGAGTAATTGAAGTCGAGGTATTGGTCACAAAAATAGCTTGTTTGGGTGCAAGATCTGCAACAGATGACCAGAAGGCTTTTTTGATATCCAGGCGTTCAGCGACTGCTTCAATGACCAAGTCAACAGTCGTAAAAGCTTCTGTAATATCTGTAGTATAGGTGATAGACTGCTCTGCTTTTTCCAAAACTGCCAAGGGGGTCCCTAAATCTTGATGGTGCATGTTAGCCCAAGTGTGGATTTTTCCCTTGGCTGTTTCTAAAGCCTCTTGACTGATGTCGTATAAGGTAACCTCAAAACCATAGACAGCCGCTTGGTAAGCAATTTGACTACCTAGAACACCGCCACCAGCAACGGTTACACGCTTGATAGACATAAAGTATACTCCTTATAGAAATTATTTTCATGCTTACTATTTATTTTACGATAAAACGCTTTCAAAAGCAATTAAAAAACAGACAAAAATTATTTTTTGTGCTAGACTAATAAGAACATTGAAGGAGGTTTGAGATGAACGGGTTGATGATGCAATATTTTGAGTGGCATACCCCAAACGATGGTGAGCACTGGAATCGTCTGGCAGCTGATGCCGAGCATTTGGCGGAGTTGGGAGTGACAGCGGTTTGGCTACCACCCTGCTATAAGGGTGGTGATCAAAATGACGTTGGCTATGGCGTGTATGACTTGTATGATTTGGGGGAGTTTGACCAAAAAGGAACTGTCCGGACCAAGTACGGCACGAAGGCGGAGCTTTTAGTAGCTATTGATCGGTTGCATGAATGTGGCATTCAGGTCTATGCTGATTGGGTGCTAAACCACCGAGGAGGAGCCGACGAGCTAGAGCGTTTTACAGTTGTTGAAGTTGACCCAAATAGCCGTCAAGAAGTTTTAACAGATCCTTACGATATTGAGGGTTGGACAAAGTTTACCTTCCCTGGACGTGGCGAAACTTATTCATCCTTTAAATGGCACTGGTACCATTTTTCAGGTTTGGATTTCAATAATGAAAACGGCAAGTCAGCGATTTACATGATTCAAGGTGACGGTAAGGGTTGGGCGGACAACGAGATGGTTGACGGTGAAAAGGGCAACTACGACTATCTGATGAATGCGGATATTGATTACAGCCACCCTGAGGTCATGACTGAAACTAAAAAATGGTTGTCGTGGTTCATCACCCAAACCGGTGTCGATGGGGCAAGGTTAGATGCGGCCAAGCATATTGATGCGACTGTCTTAGAGGAGTTAATAGATTATGTTCGGCAGGAACATGGTGATGATTTCTTTTTTGTGGCGGAGTATTGGCATCATGACTACGGGCAACTAGACGAATTTTTTGGATTGACCTTTGGAAAAGTGGATAGTTTTGATGTACCCTTGCACCAACACCTTAGACAAGCCAGCCTAGAAGGTAGAAATTACGATTTACGTCAGATATTTGACGGCACAGTTGTCGCCCAGAACCCGACAAGGGCGGTCACTTTTGTGGATAATCATGATTCGCAACCTGGGGAGGCCTTAGAATCATTCGTTGACGCCTGGTTTAAGCCGCATGCTTATGCCTTGATTTTACTGAGGGAAGCAGGTTTTCCTTGCTTATTTTACGGTGATTACTATGGCATAGACGGGCAAGAAGGGCACAAAGAAGTATTGGATAAATTGCTCCATCTTCGTAAAGAACATGCCTACGGTGCTCAAGATGATTATGCTGATGACCCGACTTGCTTGGCTTGGGTTAGACGAGGAAGAGCAGAACATCCAGGTGCTTGCGCAGTTTTGGTGAACACAGCAGACCAAGCACAGAAACGTCTTTTTGTCGGGGAAAATAGAGCAGGTGAAGTATGGTATGATGCCATGGGGCATCACGAAGAAACAGTTACCATCGCCCCTGATGGCTTTGGTGAGTTTACAGTACCAGCGGGTCAGGTATCCGTTTGGATCAATCAAGATAAAGGAGAATAGTATGGAACGAGCAATTTTTGCAGGTGGTTGTTTTTGGTGCATGGTTAAGCCTTTTGAGCTGACGGACGGTGTTCTCTCTGTCCTGTCGGGTTATACGGGTGGTCATGTTGAAAACCCGACCTATGAGCAGGTCTGCAGCAAAACGACAGGGCACACCGAGGCGGTTGAGATTATCTTTGACCCTGAGAAGATTTCTTACAGCGACTTGGTTGAGCTTTACTGGCGCCAGACGGATCCGACCGATGCTTTTGGCCAGTTTCAGGATCGAGGGGATAGCTACCGCCCTGTGATTTTTTATACGACCGATGCCCAGCGGGCAATAGCAGAGCAGTCTAAGCAGGCGTTAGCTGATTCTGGACGCTTTGATCGCCCTATCGTGACTACGATTGAGCCAGCCCAGACCTTCTACCCAGCGGAGGGCTATCACCAGGCCTTTTACAAGACAAATCCTGTTCGTTACAAGATGAGCAGTGGGGTGCGTGAGGCCTTTATTGCGAGGAATTGGCAGTGAGAACATCCTTCTACCATTGGTTGATGACGCAACGCCATCCGAAATCAACTGCCCCAGTAGCGATACTGGCTGATTTGGCTTTCTCAGAGAGTGATTTTCCTAAGCACACTGATGATTTTGACACCATCAGTCGTTTCTTGGAACAGGAAGCTAGTTTTAGCTTTTCACTCAGTGATTTTGACCAAATTTGGGAAGACTACCTCGCCCACTAGGATAGGGTCGACCAGTTAATTTTGATGTCGTTTCTATGTTGACAACTGAGTTGTTTTAATGATACAATAGTCCAATTTTTTTAAGAAAGGGCATTTTTTATGAAACACTTAAAAAGACGTGAGCTAACGATTATCATTAGCCTAGCTCTGCTATTTGCCATTTGGAACCCCTTGGGCTTTTCGTTCAATCAGACCGTGTTAGTGTCAAGTCTTATCATCACGGTTGCCTCATGGGCGACCGATGCGGTGCACAAGAGCCTAGCTTGTCTCTTTTTACTAGCGAGCTTTATCATTTTTGGACAGATGCCTCCTATCGAGATATTTGGCTTTCTCTGGGGAGATATGAACCTGCTGATCATGAGCACGACCTTGCTCAGTATGGGCATGATGAAGACAGGTCTGATTCAGGCCTATGTGGAAAAGTGGCTGGCGACATCAGCTAACAATACTAATCTCTTGCTGTTAGTGCCCTACGCTTTGGGTTTGGTCTTGATTATCCTGATTCCTCAGGCCTTTGTGCGTGTGATTATCTTAGGGACTATTTTGGACGGTCTCTTGCAGGCCAGAACAACAGAGGAAATGGCTGCCAAGCGAGTGTTGATGATGAACGGTTTTATCGGTGTATCGATTGCCTACATGCTGGTGCGGCAGGGTGATATCTTGCTCAATTTGTCAGCTATCAGTTTCGGTGGCCAAGACGTTGCAGCGACCTTGACCAGCTGGAACTGGTTCAAACTCATGAGCTTGCCAGTTGTGGTTACCGCTGCTGTGACCATCTTAGTGACCAAAACTCTCTTCAAAAAAGAGTTATCAGCTTTTAGCTCTGCCATGCTCCTAAAACCAGATAAGTCTCATCAGAGTTTATCTGCCAACCAGCAGCGTCTCAGCCTGCTAGTCATCGCAGGGGTTGTGCTTTCTTGGACAATAGTTGGATGGCACCAGCTGCCAGCCTGGTTGCCGGTCGTGGTTGGTGTGGTCATCTTTTTTGCGACAGGCATTTTGACCAAGGATGATTTGTCTGCCATCAACCCGCACTTTATCCTTTTTTTAACGACTATTTTCTCGATTGGCAAGGTGCTGGGACAGGCTGGCATTACCGGGCTGGTCTTTGAACAGATGAAGGTTCTGATTCCCAGTGGGCAGTCACCCATCTACCTCTTGGTGATTATCGTGATTATCATGCTGTTTCATGTCTTGATTGGGTCATCGGTCGCTACCATGTCGGTTGTTCTGCCGATTGTCGCGCCTCTGATGGCGGCCGCAGGTTATCAAGCGCACTTAGTGACCTTGATGACTTATACCCTTGTCAACATTCATTTTCTCTTGCCCTTCAATCATGCGATTATCCTCTTGGGGATTGGCAAGGGCTATTACCCTGACCACTACATGCTCCGCTACGGGATTGTCATGACGGTCTTGACACCGCTCTTGCTCCTTGGCATTTACTGGACTTGGTGGAGGTTATTCTGATGAGAGAGATTAAACGCGGGCAGGCTCCTGCCCTTTGTGGCATTATCAATGTGACCCCTGATTCTTTTTCTGATGGGGGAAAATACCTGGCGGTAGACGCAGCGGTCCAGCAGGCCAAAGAGCTGATTGCAGCGGGGGCCACGATGCTTGACATCGGTGGTGAATCGACCAGACCAGGATCAACCTATGTTTCCGTGGCTTATGAGATTGCTCGTGTTGTCCCCGTTATCCTAGCCATTCGAGCCATCAGTGATATCCTCATCTCCATTGACACGTGGAAAGCAGACGTCGCGGCGGCTGCTCTGCAAGCAGGGGCAGATGTGGTCAATGACATCACAGGCTTTCTGGGAGATCCCAAGATGGCTCAGGTGGTCGCCCAGCATGGCAAACAGGCCATTCTGATGTTTAATCCAGTCATCGCTCGTCCCCAAAATCCGAGCAGCCAAATTTTTCCGACCTTTGGGACAGGCTGGGCCTTTACCGCAGAGGAGTTGGAAGAGTTTGCGGAGCTACCGATCCTTGACCTGATGCAGGCTTACTTGTCTCGCTCGATAGCAATAGCAGAGCAGGCAGGGATTTCAGCTGATCGCTTGGTCTTAGATCCAGGAATTGGCTTTGGATTGACGCAACGGGAAAATTTGTTGTTATTACAACACCTATCTGTGCTTCATGATAGGGGTTATCCCATCTTTCTCGGAGTATCTCGTAAACGGTTCATCATGAGCTTGCTAGAGGAGGCTGGGTTAGAGACTGATGTCGCTAGCCCAGCAGGCTTTGCCAATCGTGATCTGGGTTCCTGTTACCTAACTGCTATCGCTGCCAGTCAGGGGATTGAAGTCCTGCGTGTCCATGATGCGGCGGCTCACCGTTTGGGTCTACTGATGGGCTCTGCCATTGCCCAAGCCCAACAACAAACGGATAAGCATTTATCAGCTTACAAGAAATAAGGAACAGCCCCCTGAGGGCTGTTTTTAGCTTGAAAGTGCTTTGAAAAAAGGGTAAAATAAAAAGATAAAAAGAAGGGGGTTGCCATGGATTTAGGCAAGATTGAAGCAGCAGTAGAACAGATTATTGAAGCGATTGGAGAGGACAAGCAACGGGAAGGCTTGCAAGAGACCCCAGCCCGTGTGGCGCGGATGTATACGGAGGTGTTTTCAGGTTTGGGACAGACAGCCGAGGAGCACTTGACTAAGTCTTTTGAAATTGTTGACGATCACATGGTCATCGAGAAGGACATCACCTTCACCTCCATGTGTGAGCACCATTTTCTTCCTTTTTATGGTAAGGCTCATATCGCTTATATTCCTAACGGCCGTGTCGCAGGGCTGTCCAAACTAGCACGGTCGGTTGATGTTTACGCCAAGAAACCGCAGATTCAAGAGCGTCTGACCATGGAAATCGCTGATGCCCTCATGACCTACCTTGATGCCAAAGGAGCTCTGGTCGTTATCGAGGCAGAGCACCTGTGCATGACCATGCGAGGGGTTAAAAAACCAGGAACGCTCACAGTAACCAGTGTTGCTCGGGGGCTTTTTGACACCGATAAGGACTTGAAAAACGAGGCCTACCGCCTCATGGGGGTCTAGGATGGACAGGCTAGAGATTTTAGGATTGGAGATTTTTGCAAACCATGGGGTGTTCCCAGCGGAGAAAGCATTAGGGCAGAAGTTCATCATTGACCTGACACTGACTTATGATATGACTAAGGCAGCAAGGACAGGCGATTTAACGGCTTCAATTCATTACGGTGAGCTCAGCCAGCAGCTGACGGACTGGTTGCAGGAGACCAGCTATGACCTGATTGAGACGGCGGCTTATCGGCTAGTGGAGCAGATTTTTGAGCATTACCCGATTAGTCAGTCAGTCACCCTTACCCTCAAAAAGCCTTGGGCACCTGTGCATTTGCCCTTAGAGACTTGTTCGGTCGCGCTCACGCGTGAAAAGAGCAGAGCCTTTATCGGACTTGGCACAAACTTGGGGGACAAACAGGCTCACCTGACTCAGGCCGTAGAATTGATGAGGCAGACGGGCCTAACCATCGTTAAGCAATCTAGTGTCCTAGAAACTGAGCCTTGGGGCGGTGTGGAGCAGGATAGTTTTCTCAATCAAGTGATTGAAATTGAAACCTGGTTGACACCGGAAGCCTTGCTTGACACCTTATTGGCTATTGAAGCTCAGATGGGCAGGATACGTGAGGTCAAGTGGGGTCCTCGCGTCATTGACTTGGATATTCTATTTGTTGGTGATAAGACCCTCTACACAGACAATTTACTTGTGCCCCATCCCTATGTGGCTGAACGAGAATTTGTTTTGCAGTCGTTAGCGGAAATTGCCCCTCATTATACCCATCCAGTTCTGAACAAGACAATGCGCCAACTCTTGGCAGAATTAGTGCGCCAGTAGGATAACATGGCTGACAGTGATAGCCAAAATTTATCAGTTACTAGGTAGCAAATAGGGTCAATATGTGTTATACTAATAGTCATAATGAGTCCCGAAAAGGTAGTTTGGGGTCAGTCTTTGTACGGTTGGTCGGAGCAATTGCTTGCTCATGACGAGTATTGTTTATGAGGGACTGACCACAAGCTAGTGCTTTGTAACTCGTTTTAGGGGGGATAGGCTGTTTTTTGCTGTGTCCTCCCGTCTTGGTGCTGGTGGTTGACCTAGTCAATACGAGCATACATCATTTTAGGGGGGGACATTTTATGTCAGAACGGAAATTATTCACGTCTGAGTCAGTATCGGAAGGGCATCCTGATAAGATTGCTGACCAGATTTCAGATGCGATTTTGGATGCGGTTTTAGCCCAAGATCCAGATGCCCACGTGGCAGCAGAGACGGCTGTTTACACAGGGACGGTGCATGTTTTTGGGGAAATCTCAACGACAGCCTATGTCAATATTGACAAGGTGGTACGAGATACCATCGCAGAGATTGGCTACACTAAAAATGACTATGGTTTTTCAGCTGAGTCGGTCGGGGTACACCCATCCTTGATTGAGCAGTCTCCAGATATTGCCCAAGGGGTCAATGAAGCTCAAGAGGTGCGGGATGGTGATATGGATAGCCTGAGCCTCATCGGTGCGGGAGACCAAGGGCTGATGTTCGGCTTTGCCATTGATGAAACGCCTGAACTCATGCCGCTGCCTATCTCGCTGTCCCATGCCTTGGTTCGGAAATTAGCCGAACTCCGCAAATCAGGCGCCATCAGCTACCTACGACCAGACGCCAAATCGCAGGTGACGGTGGAGTATGATGAAACCGACCGCCCAGTCCGCGTAGATACGGTGGTTATCTCGACCCAGCATGACCCAGAGGTGACCAATGCGCAAATCCGCAAAGATATGATCGAACAGGTGATTAAGGCGGTGATTCCAGCTCAGTATCTGGATGAAGAGACCAAGTTCTTTATCAATCCGACGGGTCGCTTTGTGATTGGTGGACCGCAGGGAGATTCTGGTCTGACGGGTCGAAAGATTATCGTGGATACCTATGGTGGTTTTGCTCGTCATGGTGGCGGTGCTTTTTCTGGCAAGGATGCGACCAAGGTTGACCGTTCCGCTTCCTATGCTGCCCGTTACATCGCTAAAAATATCGTCGGTGCAGGTTTGGCTAAAAAAGCAGAAGTCCAGCTGGCCTATGCCATCGGAGTTGCCCACCCTGTCTCTGTTCGCATTGATACCTTTGGTACTGGACAGGTAGCGGAGAGCCAACTAGAGGCTGCGGTTCGAGAGGTTTTTGACCTGCGACCAGCTGGCATCATCCAGATGCTGGATCTCAAATGTCCGATTTATCGTCAGACAGCGGCCTATGGCCACATGGGGCGGACAGATATTGACCTCCCGTGGGAGCGCTTGGACAAGGTGGAAGATCTGAAAAAGGCAGTGCAATAAGACAAAGATGAGAAGACTAGCCACGGCTGGTCTTTTTTGGTAAAATAAAGGGAAAGATTAAGGAGAGGCTTTGTGCAGATTACCATTCAAAATAAAATTCAGATAGATGATGATGTCGAGCTGATTCACGAAACGCATACAGGCGATTTAGTCGTCAAAGGTGACTGGCTATACTTGATTTACCATAACAGCGAGGGGGAGAAAGTTATCATCAAGCTCAACACTAATGAGTTGCTGATGACCCGTTATTCCGCTCCCTTGACGCAACTGAGGTTGGTTGCTGGCGGCATCGGTACGGCCAATCTTCCGACACCGATGGGGGTTCAGCGGTTAGTGACCAATAGCAGAGCGTTTAACTTATCGGCAAGTCAGCAAACCGTTCTTGTCAGTTATGACCTCTTGCCCTCACCAGAAGCTCAGCAGCCTTTTGCTAGTTATGAGTTACACATTTCTTGGCAAAAATAAACTGACGAAATTCTTGCTATTTTGCTGATGATTTGGTAAACTAGTAGACATATTCAAGGGAGTAGCAGCAGCTGGCAACAGCTGGGCAGGGTCGTCATTCCGAAAATTATTTTCCGGCGCTGTCTGAAACCGCGAGACTTGTTTTAGAAAAAACAGGTCTTTTTCTATTGACATGGAAAAAGACTAGAAAAGGAGAACACATGTCAAAAGAACAAAAACGTGACGCCTATTATGCCAAGCATGAAGACGTCGTGTTGGCAGAGTTGGAGGCCAGCATTGATGGTCTGACCAATGATCAGGTGAAGGCTCGTCTAGCAGACTATGGTCGCAATGAGCTCGATGAGGGAGAAAAACGCACCCTCTTGCAGAAATTTATCGACCAATTTAAGGATTTGATGATTATCATCCTCTTGGCAGCGGCGATTTTGACCGTAGTGACAGAAGGGATGCACGGCTTGGCGGATGCCATCATCATCTTAGCCGTTGTCGTTCTAAATGCTGCCTTTGGTGTTTACCAAGAAGGACAGGCAGAAGCTGCCATTGAAGCCCTAAAGAGCATGTCTTCGCCTGTTGCCCGTGTCCGTCGGAACGGTCATGTCATCGAAGTGGACTCAAAAGACTTGGTGCCTGGCGACATCGTCATGCTAGAAGCAGGGGATGTGGTGCCAGCGGATATGCGTCTCTTGGAAGCCAACTCCCTGAAAATCGAGGAAGCTGCTCTGACGGGTGAGTCAGTTCCTGTTGAGAAAGATTTGACAGTCACCTTGGCTGCGGATGCTCTGATCGGTGACCGTGTCAACATGGCCTACCAGAACTCAAACGTGACCTACGGTCGAGGCTCTGGTGTCGTGACCAACACAGGGATGTACACTGAGGTCGGTCATATCGCTGGTATGTTGGCAAACGCAGATGAGAGCGATACCCCGCTCAAGCAAAACCTCCATCAGTTGTCTAAGGTGCTGACCTATGCGGTCTTGGTGATTGCAGCTATTACTTTTGCTGTTGGTGTCTTTGTCCAAGGAACGCCAGCTCTGAAAGGGTTGACAACAGCGATTGCCCTTGCGGTTGCGGCTATTCCAGAAGGACTGCCAGCTATCGTGACCGTTGTTTTGTCACTTGGTACAAAAGTATTGGCTAAGCGGAATGCCATTATCCGTCAGTTGCCAGCGGTGGAAACGCTCGGTTCGACGGAGATTATCGCTTCGGATAAAACGGGTACTCTGACCATGAACCAGATGACCGTTGAGAAAGTATATACAAATGGTGAATTGCTCAATGCGTCAGCGGCATTTGACGCTAGCAATTCAACCCTTCGTGTCATGAACTTTGCCAATGACACCAAGATTGACCCATCAGGCAAGCTCATCGGTGACCCGACGGAGACAGCCTTGGTGCAGTTTGGTCTGGACAAGAACTTTGATGTGCGTGAGGTGTTAGAAGGGGAACCACGTGTGGCAGAGTTGCCATTTGACTCAACGCGTAAGCTCATGTCCACTATTCACCGACAGGCAGATGGTCGCTACTTTGTAGCGGTCAAAGGTGCGCCAGACCAGCTCCTCAAGCGGATTACCCAGATTGAGGACAGTGGTCAGGTGCGTACCCTGACAGACGCTGACCGTGAAGCCATCCTTGCGACCAATAAATCGCTGGCCAAGCAAGCGCTTCGTGTCCTCATGATGGCTTACAAGTATGTGGACAGCATTCCGACACTTGAGACAGAAGTGGTCGAAAATGACCTCATTTTCGCAGGCTTGGTCGGTATGATTGACCCAGAGCGTCCAGAAGCAGCGCAAGCTGTTGCTGTGGCAAAAGAAGCGGGTATCCGTCCAATCATGATCACAGGTGACCATCAGGATACTGCGGAAGCTATTGCCAAGCGCCTCGGGATCATCGATCCGAATGACACGGAAGATCACGTCTTCACAGGAGCAGAGCTCAATGAGTTGACCGATGAAGAGTTCCAAAAAGTCTTCAAGCAATACTCTGTCTATGCCCGTGTATCGCCTGAGCACAAGGTGCGGATTGTCAAGGCTTGGCAAAATGAAGGCAAGGTTGTTGCCATGACAGGTGACGGTGTCAACGATGCACCGTCGCTCAAGACAGCTGACATCGGTATCGGGATGGGTATCACAGGTACGGAAGTTTCAAAAGGTGCTTCTGACATGGTGCTGGCGGATGACAACTTTGCCACCATCATCGTCGCAGTTGAAGAAGGTCGGAAGGTCTTCTCCAATATCCAGAAAACCATCCAGTACCTCCTGTCAGCCAATACCGCAGAAGTGCTCTGTATCTTCCTTGCAACCCTCTTTGGTTGGGACGTTCTGGAGCCAGTTCACCTGCTCTGGATTAACCTGGTAACCGATACCCTGCCAGCTATCGCCTTGGGTGTGGAGCCTGCTGAGCCAGGTGTCATGAGCCACAAGCCTCGTGGACGCAAGTCCAGCTTCTTCTCAGGTGGCGTGCTAGGAGCCATCATTTACCAAGGTATCCTGCAAACTATCTTGGTCTTGGGTGTTTACTGGTTTGCCTTGCAGTTCCCAGAGCATGCAGGTGACCACCATGCCATCCATGCAGACGCTTTGACCATGGCGTATGTGACCCTTGGTCTCATCCAGCTCTTCCACGCCTTTAACGTCAAGTCTGTTTACCAGTCTATCTTTACAGTCGGTCCATTTAAGAACAAGCTCTTCAACTGGTCGATTGTAGTGGCCTTCCTCATGTTGATGGCAACGATTGTGGTGCCAGGTTTTAACACCTTCTTCCACGTGACGGTGCTGACACCGACCCAATGGCTGGTAACAGTCATCGGTGCAGGTCTCATGATTGTGGTGGTTGAGCTTGTTAAGGCTGTGCAACGTGCGACTGGACAAGATAAGAATGCGATTTAACCCTCGAACTCAGCGATTCGCTGGGTTCTTTTTTTCTTGACAGAGAAGGGGGATATGATATAATAAAATCAAAAAAAATGGGAGAGAATGATGGTTTCTGTTACGCAACGTATCAGTGCGATTAAACAACCAAGAGGTGGTTATGTTAAACCATCTCGTTTTGAGGTCACTCAGTTGCCTATTGGTGAAGAGTTAGCGCCTGCTGAAAATATCCATAGCAGCTTGGTTGGTTTGGCGGTTGATTATTTAACGCGTTTTACATTGGGTACAAAGGCTGAGGAGACGTTTCGGATTTCCCTCTATGGTGCTCAGATGATAGATGAACTTGAGCATGCTTGGGAATTGTTGGAGAGCATCATTGGTTTGGATAGTTATTCCATTACTTGCGCTTGTCAATTAGTCGGCTATGATGTGGTCTTCCGTGCTGGTCGCTCTGGTTATAAGCCTGTTGAGAGCATCGTTCCGGATATGTGGACTATTGAAAATATTCGAATAATGGTCGAGCGGAGTTTAGTCTTTTTCAATCATTATGGTCCTGTTATTAAAGACGGTTTTAACATGCTGGGAGGTTATACAGAAACCATTGATAGTGGGGATGGAGACTTTTTAACCA
Organism: Streptococcus sp. E17BB; assembly: GCF_041807725.1. Lineage (NCBI taxonomy): Bacteria > Bacillati > Bacillota > Bacilli > Lactobacillales > Streptococcaceae > Streptococcus > Streptococcus sp. E17BB. The sequence goes on along the minus strand of NZ_JBGTZC010000004.1, from coordinate 26,680 downwards.
GTGATACCCTGTGGGATTTTAAGGTGAGTAAGGCAAAACCAACAGCAAAGCACACCCTTCAGGTACTCGTTTATTACTTGATGGGTCTCCAATCTTATGATGATCATTTTAAGTAACTTCTTTATCTTGGAATTTACAACCCACGCTTGCATCACGTTTACCGCATGAGGATTGACAGTGTCGATGGCGAGACGATTGATACCATCTGTCGAGAGGTGATTGGCTATTCTGTCTGAACTGGGTATCTTCATCTGTCAAACAGTTTTCTTGTTCACCAATCCGAAAGGGTTGGTTTTTATGTCACCAACTTGTAACGCTAGCTTCTTGCGCTTGTCACTTTTTTGGCGTACAATGAGAGTATGGATTTAAAGGCTCAGATTCAGCAACTCGCGCGAGAGATTGGCATTTCAAAAATCGGCTTTACCACGGCTGATGATTTTTCGTATTTGGAGAAAAGCTTGCGCGCAGCAGCTGATGAGGACAGGTTGTCAGGCTTTGAGCACAAAAACATTGAGGAACGTTTGGATCCCAAGCTGAGCTTGGCATCAGCCAAAACCATCATCTCCATAGCGGTTGCTTACCCCCATAAACTGCCGATTGAACCTCAAAAGACCAATTACAAGCGAGGTAAAATCACCCCAAACAGCTGGGGACTTGATTACCATTATGTTCTCCAAGACAAGCTCAATCGTTTAGCAGCAGGCATTCGAGAGTTGTGCAAGGCTTTTCCGTTAGAGCACAAGGCCATGGTGGATACGGGCGCTCTGGTTGATACAGCGGTAGCCAGACGAGCAGGGATTGGTTTCATCGGTAAAAATGGCTTGGTCATCTCCAAAGAATACGGCTCGTATATGTATCTGGGAGAGCTAATTACTAATCTGGAGATTGAGCCCGACCAGCCTGTGGACTATGACTGTGGGGACTGCAGGCGGTGTTTGGATGCCTGTCCGACGTCCTGTTTGATTGGGGATGGGAGCATGGACGCCAAGCGTTGTCTATCCTTTCAAACCCAGGACAAGGGCATGATGGCGCTGGAATTTCGCAAGAAAATCAAGACTGTTATCTATGGTTGTGACATCTGCCAAATCTGCTGCCCTTACAATAAAGGGTTAAATAATCCCTTGGCCAGCGAGATTGACCCTGAACTGGCTTGGCCAGAGCTGATTCCCTTCTTGGAATTGACCAACTCGACCTTCAAGGAAAAGTTTGGCATGATTGCCGGTTCTTGGCGAGGGAAAAATATCCTCCAACGCAATGCCATCATCGCCCTTGCCAATGCTCACGACAAGACAGCAGTCGTCAAGCTCTTGGAAATCATTGATAAAAACAATAACCCCATTCACACGGCGACAGCGCTTTGGGCCTTGGGGGAAATCATCAAAACACCGAACGATGATATGCTAGAGCTGGTGCTGGCGGTGAAGACGGACAACGCTGATATTCTGACGGAGCGTGAGCAACTGCTTCAAAAATGGCAAGTTAGCTAAAAATATGATAGAATAGAAAAGTTATGGCAGTTTCCTGCCAATTAACCGAAACGGACTAACACTGGGGTGCAGCTCTGCTATTGCCCTAAAAAAGAACCAGCGAGGTAAACTATGGATATGATTGACAGCCGCAACAAGATTGCGAACCTGCGTGCAAAGCTAACCAGCTTTGGGAGGTCTCTTTGACCTCGACCGTTTGGAAGAGGACATCGCGACCTTAGAGCACCTTATGACTGAGCCAGATTTTTGGAATGATAATCAGGCGGCGCAAAAGGTCTCTCAGGAGCTAAATGACCTCAAAACAACCTACCAGACCTTTCATGACATGACGGAGCTCTGCGACGAGTGCGAGTTGCTGCTGGAGATGGGAGCAGAGGACGAGAGTTTGTTGGAGGAGTTGTCTGACAGTTTGACGAGGCTTGAGGGTCTGATGACCAGCTACGAGATGACGCTACTCTTATCAGAACCCTATGATAGCAACAACGCTATTTTGGAGATTCACCCAGGCTCTGGTGGTACTGAGGCTCAGGACTGGGGTGATTTGCTGCTTCGCATGTACATGCGTTTTGGCAATGCTAGAGGGTTTAAGGTAGAAACCTTGGACTATCAGGCGGGAGACGAGGCTGGGATTAAGTCAGTGACCCTGTCTTTTCAAGGGCCAAATGCCTACGGTTTATTAAAGTCAGAGATGGGGGTTCACCGTTTGGTGCGGATTTCACCCTTTGACTCGGCGAAACGTCGTCATACCTCATTTGCCTCTGTTGAGGTCATGCCGGAGTTAGACGATAACATCGAGATTGCTATCCGTGATGATGAGGTCAAGATAGACACCTTCCGTTCAGGTGGTGCAGGTGGTCAGAACGTCAACAAGGTCTCAACAGGGGTGCGCTTGACCCACATTCCGACAGGAATTGTTGTCGCTTCAACTGTTGACCGCACCCAGTACGGCAACCGAGACAGAGCCATGAAGATGCTCCAAGCCAAGCTCTATCAGTTGGAAGAAGAGAAAAAGGCGGCTGAAGTGTCTGCCCTCAAAGGTGACAAGAAAGAAATCACATGGGGCAGCCAGATTCGTTCCTATGTCTTTACCCCTTACACCATGGTCAAAGACCATCGGACCAGCTATGAGGTTGCTCAGGTGGACAAGGTCATGGATGGTGAGATTGATGGCTTTATCGACGCCTACCTCAAGTGGAAAATGGGTGTGGATGAGTAAAACAAGCCAGTGGCTTGTTTTAGCCTGAGCTTGAAAATGAGGTAGCGAGGGAAAGCCAGTGGCTTGTTTTAGCCTGAGCTTGAAAACGAGAGAGTGAGGAGAAGTTCTGCCCTTTGCATTCTTATTTATCAGAACCTCTTAGGTTTAGGATTTTCTGAGAAATAGCAGAGCTGAGCAACTGCTCTGAGCTGAAAAACGAAAGGAGTGTCTATGGCACTGATTGAATTACGCGATGTGACCAAGAAATACCATCGCTCGACAACTGCCTTGCGCGGTGTTGACCTTGATGTCAACCAAGGCGAATTTGTCTATATCGTTGGCCCATCAGGGGCTGGTAAATCAAGTTTTATCAAACTGATTTATCACGAGGAAAAGGCGACCAGTGGTCGTATTAAGGTAGGTGAGTTTGATGTCACCAACCTCAAACCCAAACACCTGCCCTATCTTCGTCGCTCGATTGGCGTTGTTTTCCAAGACTATAAACTTCTGCCCCGTAAGACTGTTTTTGAGAATGTCGCTTACGCTATGGAAGTTATCGGTGAAAGACGTAAAACCATCAAAAAACGTGTTCCTGAAGTGCTAGAACTTGTTGGTCTCAAGCACAAGATGCGTGCCTTTCCTGACCAATTATCAGGTGGTGAGCAACAGCGTGTGGCTATCGCGCGAGCTATTGTTAACAATCCGAAACTCTTGATTGCTGATGAGCCGACAGGTAACCTTGATCCTGATAACTCTTGGGAAATCATGAAGCTTCTTGAGCGTATCAATATGCAAGGGACAACTATTTTAATGGCGACCCACAACAGCCAGATTGTCAACACCTTGCGCCACCGCGTTGTCGCTATTGAAAATGGGCGCGTGGTCAGAGACCAAGAGAAAGGAGATTACGGTTACGATGATTAGACCATTTAGACATTTTTGGGAAGCCGTGAAAGGATTGATTCGAAACGGCTTGATGAGTGTGATTGCGACATCATCTGTTAGCCTAACCTTGACCCTGTTGGCTTTCTTCTCAGTTATTATCATCAATGCGGAACGCCTAACAACAGGCGTTGAGGGCAATGTTCAAATCAACACTTTCCTTTTGTACGAATCAACGGATAATAACGAAACGATTGTCAATGACCGTGGAGAAACAGTGCCAAACCCTGATTATCACAAGGTTTATGATCAAATCATGGCCTTGCCAGATGTTGACCAAATCACCTTTTCTAGTAAGGATGAGCAGCTCGTTGCTTTGAAACAAACCATGGGTGAAGCTTGGGAAATCTATGATCAGGATAACCCTCTATCAGATATTTACATTGTTTCTACTAAGACACCTGATTCAGTTAAGTCGGTCACAGCTGCCATTGAAAAAATTGCTGGGGTTGACTCAGTGTCTTACGGCGGTCTGAAAGCTGAAGCTCTCTTCAAATTGGCGGATACTGTTCGAATTTGGGGGGTAGGCATTACAGCGCTCATTTTAGTCATGGCCATATTCTTTATTTCCAATACCATCAGAATGACCATTATCTCACGCAGCCGTGAGATTCAGATTATGCGTTTGGTTGGTGCTAAGAGCGGCTATATTCGCGGACCTTTCTTTATTGAGGGAGCTCTTGTAGGCTTACTTGGGGCGATCATGCCTGCCTTATTGGTTTATTTTGGTTACCATTTTGCCTATAGCGAATGGAATCCCGGATTAGTTGTGCAGAACCTTTCTCTGTACCCACCAGTGCCTTTCCTATACTATGTTGTCGGCGGACTATTTGCTGTCGGGATTGTGATTGGTGCGATTGGGTCTAGCCTATCTGTCCGTAAATATTTGAAATTCTAAACAAAATCTCTTGCATTTTTTATTAGAATATGCTAGAATCAATTCAGAATATCTTTAAATTCGTCCAGAGAGGCGAGCAAGGTAACTGAATCTGACAAATAGCGTATGGGAAAATGGTTATGTTTTCTAGGCTTTATTGTGTTACCCGAACGATAGGGTAACGTTAGAAAAACAACCAGCTGACCCTAGCAGTCAAAGAGCATGCACCAGAAATTTTATTGCTGATGATGTCTTTGCTGTATCCAACTTGTTGTGAAGCCATTTACAGGTGCCTTGTCGATGACAGGGCACTTTTTTGTTGCCTGAGGCTAATTAAGGAGGCGTGATGACAAAAACCATACTGGCACTGGATGTGCCTACTGCCGATCAAGCATGGGATTTGCTTGCTGATTTTCCAGAACCGATCTATGTCAAGGTTGGCATGGAGCTGTACTACGCTCTGGGGGCTGATTTTGTTCGTGAGTTGAAAGCTAAGGGGTTTCAGGTTTTTCTTGACCTCAAGCTCCACGATATCCCAAACACCGTCTCCCAAGGCATGACCCAACTGGCGACACTGGGTGCGGACATGCTAAATGTGCATGCTGGAGGTGGCATAGCCATGATGACAGCGGCTGTCAATGCTGTCAAGTTAGTCAATCCAGATAGCCTCTGTATTGCAGTGACCATCCTGACCTCGCTTGATGATCAGCAACTCCAGAAAGAGCTTGGTCTCTCTCAACCTGCCCTAGAGACAACCTTAGCTTACGCTCGCAACGCTAAAGCAGCTGGTATGGACGGGGTGGTGTGCAGTGTCCATGAGGTAGCAGCCATTCACGATGCCTGTGGGGCGGACTTTATCTGTGTGACGCCTGGGATTTCTTTTGGAAATAGCCGAGCAGCTGACCAGAAACGGGTAGCGACACCGGCTCTTGCCAAGACAGCTGGGTCTGATTATATTGTCGTTGGGCGCAGCATCAGCCAATCAGCACACCCTTACCAAACCTATCTAGCTATTGAGGAGGAACTTCTATGACAAAAACTGCTCTTGCAAGACTGCTCTTAGAGACTAAGGCTGTCTTTCTATCACCAGATCAGCCCTTTACTTGGGCTAGCGGTATACAGTCGCCGATCTACTGTGACAATCGCCGTGTACTGGCTTTTCCTGAACAACGTCGTCAGGTGAAGGATGCCTTAGTTGCCCAGATTCAATCCCTAGATTATGACGCCATCATGGGGACTGCCACGGCAGGTATCCCGATGGCTTCGATCTTAGCAGACCATCTCAATAAGCCACTGGGTTATGTCCGAAGTAGTCAAAAGAAGCACGGTCGTAGCCAGCAAATTGAAGGGTATCAAATCCCAAACACCAAGGTCGTCTTGATTGAAGACTTGATTTCAACTGGAGGTAGTGTTTTGGAGGCCGTTCACATCTTGCGTCAAGCTGATATTGAAGTGGTTGGAGTTGTGGCGATTTTTACCTATCAGCTCAAGAGAGCCGAGAAGGCCTTTGCAGCAGCAAATGTGCCACTGTACACCCTGTCTGACCGAGAAACCTTGCTGAGGTTGGCTGTTGAAGAGGGCTATTTAGCACAATCGGACTTATCTCAGGTTCAGCACTTTTTTCAAGAACTTGATAAGCCGAGTATTGACACGAGCTAGAAAACTCATCTGTTTAGCTCAGCTATTTTCCCTAAACCAACCCTACGGGGTAAGAAAGGAGTTGTGATGATCAACCTTATCCGCATGTCGGACCTGACAACTGAGCAAGTCTATGGACTAATCCATCGAGCTTTGGCGCTGAAAGCAGGTAGCCCACCCCTGCATCGTTCAGATCTCTTCGTTTCTAATCTCTTTTTTGAACATTCGACCCGAACCAAGCACAGTTTTGAGGTGGCAGAGCAAAAACTGGGGCTTCGTGTTATCAATTTTGACGCGGATACTTCCTCAGTCAACAAAGGCGAAAGTCTCTACGATACCTGTCAGACTATGGCAGCTATTGGTTGTCAGGTGCTGGTTATCCGCCACCCTAAAGAGAATTATTATACTGATGAACTAGCGGGTCTGACGGTGCCAGTAATCAACGGAGGTGACGGCAGCGGTGAACACCCCAGCCAGTGTCTGTTGGATCTGATGACCATTTATGAGCGTTTTGGTCGCATTGAAGGGCTCAGGGTAGCTATTGTTGGCGACATCAAGCACTCTCGAGTAGCCAGAAGCAATTACCATACCTTGAAAAGGCTAGGCGCGACGGTTGTCTTTGTCGGTCCAGAAGCTTTTGAGGATAAGACCTTAGGTGAAATGGTTGATTTTGACACCGTTTTACCAGAGTTGGATGTCTGCATGCTTTTACGTCTGCAGCATGAGCGGCATTTTGGAACGAAATTGTCAGACATAACAAGCTATCATCAGGCTTATGGGCTGACCTTGGAACGCTACAAGAAACTCAAACAAGAGGTGATTGTTATGCACCCTGCTCCTGTTAACCGTGGGGCGGAGATTGCTAGCCAGTTGGTGGAAGCGGACAAGTCAGTTATTTTTGACCAGATGACCAATGGTGTTTTCATGCGGCAGGCGATTTTAGAGCACATCATCACCGGCAACAACTTATAGGAGGGACAGATGTTAATCACAAATGCCACGATTTTCCTAGACGGAAAGTGGGTTAAGCGAGACATTCTCATTGCCCAAGGGTATATCGGAGAAATAGCCGAGCGGATTGATCCGATAGGGGATGAGGTACTTGATGCAGCTGGTCGCTATGTGTCGCCAGGCTTCATTGATGTTCATGTCCACTGGCGAGAACCAGGTTTTCCGCACAAGGAAACCATTGCTCAGGCCAGTCGAGCGGCTGCCAGAGGTGGATTTACAACAGTCATGCCCATGCCAAACCTCAATCCTGTCCCAGACAGTCGAGAACATTTGCAGCAGCAACTAGACTTGATTGCCCAGCATAGTGTTATCAGGGCGCTTCCTTATGGCGCGATTACCAAAGAGGAAATGGGGCAGGACTTGGCAGATATGACGGATTTGGCACAGCGTGTTTTTGCCTTTAGTGATGATGGGCGTGGGGTTCAAGATGCCAATACCATGTATGAGGCCATGCGTTTGGCAACTTCATTGGGCAAGCCGATTGTCGCTCATTGCGAGGAAAATTCTCTTATACGAGGCGGTTGTATGCACGAGGGTAAACGTAGTCAGGAGCTAGGGTTGCCAGGCATTCCGTCTGTTTGTGAGAGCGTGCAGATTGCCAGAGACATCTTATTGGCGGAAGCCACAGGTTGCCATTATCATGTCTGCCATGTTTCCACCGAAGCCTCGGTGCGCTTGGTGCGCGAGGCCAAGAAAAATGGCATTCGAGTGACTTGCGAGGTTTGCCCTCACCATCTGGTTAGCGACGAGATGGACATTACTCACGATACTGGCCTGTGGAAGATGAACCCGCCTTTACGGTCAACTCAGGATAGACAGGCTCTGATTGAGGGGCTTTTGGATGGCGCCATTGACATCATCGCCACTGACCACGCGCCGCATGCGCCTGAGGAAAAAAACTGCTCCATGACCCAAGCAGCTTTTGGTATCGTCGGTAGTGAAACGGCTTTTGGTTTGCTTTACACTCATTTGGTGCGGACAGGGATGTTACCGTTGGAAAAATTGCTGGCGCTGATGACTGAGGACGTGGCAACCTGTTTTGATTTGCCTTATGGTAGGTTGACGGTTGGCAGCTCTGCTGACATGGTGATTTTAGATACCGAGACGGCTTATGCCATCGACCCAGACCAGTTTCTCAGCAAAGGCAGAAATACCCCTTACGGTGGACAGACCGTTTATGGGAAAGCATTGGTGACCATTTATCAAGGACAAATCGTTTACGAGGAGAAATAACATGACCAGATTACAAACCACTCTTGGACAATTTAGTTTTGACAGCTGTGTGATGAATGCCTCTGGTGTTCATTGTTATGACCGAACTGAACTGGATGACTTGCGGGCATCTAAGGCGACCACCTTTGTCACCAAGTCTGCTACGCTCAATCCACGCGAGGGCAATCCGACACCGCGTTACAAGGCAGTACCGCTAGGGTCTATCAATTCCATGGGCTTGCCAAATTTGGGCATTGACTACTATCTGGACTACCTCAAAACGGTAGAGGTTGGGGGGAGCTCGCCATTCCTATCCGTGACGGGGCTGTCTCGTGAGGAAACTCATACCCTGCTCAGGAAAATCCAGTCTTCTAGCTACAATGGTCTTGTGGAGCTCAATCTTTCTTGTCCCAACCTTATCGGCAAACCCCAGCTGGGCTATGACACCGAAGGTGTCAACGAACTCCTGACAGAAGTTTTCGCCTACTTTGACCAGCCTTTGGGAGTGAAATTACCGCCTTACTTTGATCTCACTCATTTTGACCAAATCGCCAAGGTGCTCAATCAGTTTCCCTTGACCTTTGTCAATACGGTCAACAGTATCGGCAATGCCCTCTACATTGACGACGAGACGGTAGCTATCAAGCCCAAAAATGGGTTTGGGGGTCTTGGAGGAAGTTACATCAAGCCGACAGCTCTGGCCAATGTCCATGCCTTTTATCAGCGGTTGAAACCATCGATTGCTATCATCGGAACAGGTGGTGTGAGCTCTGGTCGTGATGTCTTTGAGCATATCCTCTGCGGTGCACGTCTGGTGCAGGTCGGAACAGCTCTTCAGGAGGAGGGCCCAGCGATTTTTGACCGCTTGGAGGCAGAATTGCGGAGCATCATGGCTGAAAAAGGCTACGAATGTTTAGATGATTTCCGTGGAAAATTGCACTATTTGTAAGGAGAGAACATGGCAAAACGGTATTTAATCTTAGAAGATGGCACAGTGTTTGAGGGAGAAGCCTTTGGAGCTGATGTGACAACAACTGGTGAGCTGGTCTTTACAACAGGTATGGTTGGCTACCAAGAAACCATTACAGACCCAGCTCATGCTGGTCATCTTGTGGTTTTTACTTACCCAACAATTGGCAACTATGGGCTAAATGCTGATGATGATAATTCTTTCTATTCAGACTGCCGAGGTGTTATTGTTTATGAATGGGGAAAAGAAGGCAGTAACTGGCGCAGTCAGATGACCTTAGATGAGTTTTTGCGCCGCAAAGGGATTCCAGGTATTTCTGGTTTGGATACGCGAGCGCTGACGCGTTTGATTAGAGACAGAGGCTCTATTAGAGCACAGTTGACCGACCAGCGAGATGAGCCCAATCAGGTCGAAGCAATTGAGCAGAATCTCGTTGACAGGGTATCGACCAAGACAGCTTATGCCTTGCCAGGGACAGGTCGTCGTGTTGTGATCCTTGATTTGGGACTGAAACAAGCCCTGTTAAAAACACTTAAACACTTAGACTGGCAAGTTACGGTTGTGCCTTGGGATAGCTCAGCTGAACAGATTCTAGCCCTAGCCCCAAGTGGACTGATTTTGTCCAGCGGTCCTGGGAGAGCTCACCAGCTGCCACAGGTGGTTGAACTAGTCAGGAGCTTGCAGGATAGTCTGCCAATTTTGGGACTTGGTTTAGGTCATCGTGTTTTGGCGCTAGCTAATGGGGCTAGGGTCGAGCGTTTGGCTATTGGACATCACGGGACTAACCATGCGGTGCGTGAACAGGAGACGGGACGTGTGACCTTTACCTTGCAGAGTCAAACAGAAGCGGCAGTGGACGCTGACTTGCCAGAGCAACTAGAGGTGTTAGCCCGTCATTTGAATGACCAAAGCATTCAAGCGACCAGACACAAGAACCTAGCTGTGATGGGCATTGACTATGAGCCGACACGTCAGACCTTTATGGACTGGCAAGAACTCATGACCAAAAGACAAGAGCAAATCTAAAACGTAGAGGGGGACAATATGCCAAAACGTACAGACATTAAGAAAATCATGGTAATCGGCTCTGGCCCAATCGTGATTGGCCAGGCAGCCGAGTTTGACTATGCTGGAACTCAGGCCTGTTTAGCACTCAAGGAAGAAGGTTATGAAGTTGTCCTTGTTAATTCCAACCCAGCCACCATCATGACTGACCGAGAAATTGCGGACAAGGTTTATATCGAACCAATTACCCTAGAATTTGTTTCTCGCATCTTGCGCAAAGAGCGACCAGATGCTTTGCTGCCGACACTTGGTGGTCAGACTGGGCTCAATATGGCCATGTTGTTATCCAAAGAAGGCATTTTAGATGAGTTGGGAGTTGAACTCTTGGGGACTAAGCTATCTGCCATTGACCAGGCAGAGGATCGTGATCTCTTTAAGCAGTTGATGGAAACTTTGGGTGAGCCAATTCCAGAGTCTACTATTGTCACAACTGTTGATGAGGCCCTTGAGTTTGCTGAGCGTATCGGTTATCCGCTCATTGTTCGCCCTGCTTTTACGCTTGGTGGTACTGGGGGTGGACTTTGTGCCAATGAAGCAGAGCTACGAGAAATTGCAGAAAACGGCCTTAAACTCTCACCAGTCACCCAGTGCTTGGTGGAGCGTTCCATCGCAGGTTACAAGGAAATTGAATACGAAGTGATGCGTGACTCAGCAGACAACGCCTTGGTGGTCTGCAACATGGAAAACGTTGATCCAGTAGGTATTCACACCGGAGACTCGATTGTGGTGGCGCCGACGCAGACCCTGTCTGCCATCGAGTGCCAGTTGATGCGAGATGCTAGTCTCAAGATTATCAGAGCCTTAAAAATTGAGGGCGGTTGTAATGTTCAGTTAGCGCTTGATCCGCATAGTTTTAAGTATTATGTTATTGAGGTTAACCCTCGCGTATCTCGCTCGTCTGCCTTAGCCTCTAAGGCAACAGGTTTTCCGATTGCTAAGTTAGCCGCTAAAATAGCAGTTGGTCTGACCCTCGATGAGATGAAAAATCCAGTCACAGGGTCAACCTATGCCATGTTTGAACCGAGCATTGATTATGTGGTGACCAAACTGCCCCGTTTTCCATTTGACAAGTTTGAGTCTGGAGATCGCCAGTTAGGTACTCAGATGAAAGCAACTGGGGAGGTAATGGCCATTGGTCGTAACATCGAGGAGAGCTTGCTCAAAGCCATCAGATCTCTAGAAATCGGAGCCCACCACAATGAACTGCCAGAACTCCGTCAAGTATCAGATGATGAGATTGTGAAGCGACTGAGCAAGGCACAAGATGACCGCCTCTTTTACCTGTCTGAAGCTATTCGTCGAGAGTGTGAACTGGATATGCTTTACGACTTAACAGGGATTGATCGCTTCTTCCTCACGAAATTGGTTAACATTTATCAGTTGGAGCTTGCTTTAGCCAGTCAACCTAATGAGCTACAGCTCTTGAAACTGGCCAAGCAACATGGTTTTTCCGATCGCAAGATTGCAGAGCTGTGGCAGGTGGATAGCTCTGCTATTCGCCAGAAACGTCTGGAAAACGGCATCACGCCGGTCTATAAGATGGTGGATACTTGCGCGGGTGAGTATGCTTCTGAGACGCCGTATTTTTACTCTACTTACGGTCTTGAGAATGAGTCTGTGGCTTCTGGTCGACCATCTGTGCTGGTGTTAGGGTCTGGTCCTATCCGTATCGGGCAAGGGGTAGAGTTTGACTATGCGACGGTGCATTCGGTCAAGGCCATTCAGACGGCAGGTTATGAGGCGATTATCATGAACTCTAACCCAGAAACGGTTTCGACCGATTTTTCAGTGTCAGATAAGCTCTACTTTGAACCGTTGACTTTGGAAGATGTGCTTCATGTCATTGACCTTGAGCAACCGATTGGGGTCGTGGTGCAATTTGGTGGACAGACGGCAATCAATCTAGCTGAACCTCTTGCCCAGGCAGGTGTTAAGATTTTGGGGACACAGGTGGCGGATCTCGACAGGGCAGAAGACCGTGATCTTTTTGAGCAGACCCTGCGAGAGCTTGACATCCCGCAACCACCAGGACAAACTGCTGTTGATGAAGAAGGTGCGGTGCAAGCTGCCGCTCGTATCGGTTATCCGGTGCTTGTCCGCCCATCGTATGTTCTCGGTGGTCGTGCCATGGAAATTGTCGACAAGGAGGCTGATCTTCGCAACTATATGCGGACGGCAGTTAAAGCCAGCCCAGACCACCCCGTCCTAATTGATTCCTACATCATTGGTCAAGAGTGCGAAGTTGATGCCATTTCGGATGGTCAGACAGTTTTGATACCAGGTATTATGGAACACATTGAGCGGGCAGGAGTTCACTCTGGGGATTCGATGGCTGCCTACCCGCCGCAGACTCTGACAGAGGCGGTTCAAGACACCATTGTGGATTACACCAAGCGTTTGGCTATTGGGCTCAACTGTATTGGTATGATGAATATTCAATTTGTCATCAAAGATGAGCAAGTCTATGTGATTGAGGTTAACCCGCGTGCCAGCCGGACAGTGCCATTTCTCTCTAAAGTTACAGGGATTCCAATGGCACAGGTCGCGACCCAACTGATCTTAGACAAAACACTAGATGAGCTTGGCTACGTTGATGGTCTCTACCCAGAAAGTCCGCAGGTTCATATCAAAGCTCCTGTCTTCTCCTTTACCAAGTTAGCCAAGGTTGATAGCTTGCTTGGTCCTGAAATGAAATCTACAGGCGAGGTGATGGGGACAGACCGTACGCTTGAAAAAGCGCTGTATAAAGCCTTTGAAGCCAGCTATCTTCATCTGCCAAGTCATGGCAACATTATTTTTACCATTGCTGATGAGAGCAAGGGGGAGGCTTTAGATCTCGCAAGACGTTTCCTAGCTATCGGTTATGGCTTAATCGCAACTGCAGGCACAGCGCGTTACCTGATTGAGCAAGGTTTGCCAGTTCAGACAGTCCCCAAAATCGGTGATGGAGGAGCTGATATTTTAAACTCGATTCGTCAGGGCAAGGTTCAAGCCGTGATTAACACTTCCGGTCTCGACCGAACAGCAGGGCAGGACGGGGCAAAAATCCGTCAGGCTGCTATTGAAAATGGAGTTCCGCTTTTCACCGCTTTAGATACGGCTAAAGCTATGCTGAAAGTGCTGGAGAGTAGAAGTTTTATGGTACAGACCCTTTAGACAAAAAGCGCCCTCAGTGAGAAACAGGACACTGAGGGCGTTTTGAGCGATAAGAAATCCACACTATTTCTGCATAAGAGCAGCATCGATAGCTGTTAAAACAGCAAGGATTGTGACAGGATCAACGGTTTGGTCAATAAGTTCAAAAGCATAAGCGCCTTCTTGCAGAAGACCTTGCCTATTGATGATTGCAATAACCTCACCGTTGTTGTTAAAGAGTTTGTACTCGCGTGATAGGAACTTTCCTTCCACAGACCAGTCTAGACCAGTAATGGTGAATTTTGGCTTTAAGGATAGGTTTTTCTTGGTGACGTTGGCAATTAATTGATCATCTCGTAGGATATTGTAACTGTAGTGGGTTAACGAGATTTTTTGCTTGAGCAGGGCTAATTCTTGGTCATCTGCATTAAAAATAGTCGTTTTTGCACCGAACATCAAGGTGTTCCCACGAATTTTATAGGCAAGTTTTCCAGCTTCATCAATGACATCAAAGGCCTGATAGACAAGCGAGCCGGCATAGTTAACGACAAATTTCATATAAAATCTCCTTATAAGATATCGTTTATAAAAGATTCAACCTCAGTTGTAATTGGGTGATTACTACCCCATCTTAAATAGGACAACTCTGATTGAATGCTAATTATCTCATAGAAATTATTAAAACGCAAATACTTTGATTATCAAACAATAACAGCAAATTTTGTGCTTGACAAATTTGGTCAAGATGATATAATTTACTGGTTGACCTTTAACTGGTTAAAATAAAAGGAGAAAGAGATGAAAAGAAAACTACTGGCAGTTGTTGGCTTACTAAGTCTTTCGACATTGGGCTTGGCAGCCTGCTCGGCTAACAATTCGTCCAAAACGGATGAGAAACTAGAGGTGGTTGCAAGTTTTTACCCCATTTATGAGTACACCAAAAACATCGTTGGTGATGAGGGCAATGTTGAACTCTTGATCAAGGCAGGAACTGAAGTACACGGTTTTGAGCCATCAACCAAGGACATCGCTAAAATCCAAGACGCTGATGCCTTTGTCTATGATGATGAGAACATGGAAACCTGGGTGCATGATGTCGAGGAAGCTGTTGACACGGATAAGGTGACCTTTGTCAAGGCGACTGGGGACATGATTTTAGCGCCTGGTGTCGCTGAAGAGGAGCATGACCACGCTGACCACGATCACGGTGAAGAGGGACACACCCATGAACTCGATCCCCACGTTTGGTTGGCACCGAGCTTGGCCATCAAACTGGTGGAAAATATCCGTGATGACCTCAAGGCAGAATTTCCAAAATCAGCAGGCGCTTTTGAAAAGAATGCTGCTGCTTACATCGCTAAGCTAGAAGAACTGGACAAGGAATATGATACTGCTCTGGCAAGCCCAAAACAAACCAGCTTCGTTGTCCAACACGCCGCCTTTGGCTACTTGGCACTGGAGTATGGCCTGACCCAAATCCCTATCGCTGGGGTATCGGCAGATAGCGAGCCATCAGCCAAACGCTTGGCTGAGCTAGCTGAATACGTTAAGGCTAACGGCGTCAAGTACATTTATTTTGAAGAAAATGCCTCCTCAAACGTTGCCAAAACTCTGGCAAATGAGGTTGGGGTGGAGACAGCTGTCCTCAACCCGCTGGAAAGTCTAACAGAGCAGGAGATGGCTAAGGGAGCTGATTATTTCTCTGTCATGCGAGACAACCTGAAAGCTCTGCTATTGACCACAGAAACAGCTGGCGATGCCATCAAGCCTGAAGAGGACAAGACCAAGACGGTTTATAAGGGGTACTTTGAGGACAAGGACATCACTGACCGCACATTAGCGGACTGGGATGGCGACTGGCAGTCGGTTTACCCTTATCTGGTCGATGGTACACTTGACCCTGTCTGGGACTACAAGGCTAAGACTGGCAAGACCATGATAGCTAGCGAGTATAAGGACTACTACACTGTTGGTTACAAGACCGATGTTGATAACATCATCATTGACGGCGACAAGAACACCATGACCTTTGTCCGTGGTGGCGAGAAGAAAACCTTTACCTACAAGTATGTCGGCTACGAAGTGTTGACTTATAAAAAAGGCAATCGTGGCGTGCGTTACCTCTTTACAACGGATGACGCTGATGCTGGTGAGTTCAAAAATATTCAGTTTAGCGACCACGCCATCGCACCGCAAGACTCTGAGCACTTCCACATCTACTGGGGGGCTGAGGATCACAAGGTCTTACTCGAGGAGCTGGACAACTGGCCAACCTATTACGAGACTGGCTTGACTGGTCGTGAGATTGCTCAGGAGATTGTGGCTCACTGATTGATGACAGATAACGGCTTTGGCCGTTTTTTGTCTGTCAAATAGCAGAGCAGAGTAAGCTGGAAAGATCTAAAGTTCCTGAGGAGTGCTTGAAAATTCGTGAAAATCACTGAAAAGACCTGCCTTCGGCAGGTTTTTGCTGTTTTTTGAACAAAAAACTTGACAAAATGCCTATATACTAGTATATAGAGCTTGACTTTTCAAGCCAAGCTCTTCTAAACAGCAACTATTTATAAAAAAGGAGGAGTTTATGAAAAAACTTCTAAAGTATGGCGTGACCAGCCTGACACTGGTAGCGCTTGGGGCAGTTGCAACAGCAACTGAGTTGCCTGTGATTGGTACGACGGTTGTGAGGGCTGAGGAAAATGTTGCTCAAATGAAAGTTATAGCATCATATGGTTACTCTGAAGATGGCGAGTGAGGGACACTTTTAAGTGAGACTTTTTTGCTGTCTCCAGGAGAGTCAGTTACAGTTGAAGCTAAGGAGTTCCCAGGATTTATATTTATTGATTTTAATAATAATGGGATATCTCGAAATGGTTTCACCTATACCTATGAAGACATTAAAAGGGATAATCTCTTAGGCTTCGCTTTGGCTGGATTTAGTTACTCCAAAGATAATCCTGCTTCAGAACCATCTAACAATGGTAATAACCAAGATAACCAGCCTGACAACCAAACTCCACCATCAGCTGGCAATAGTAACCAAGGTGAGGCTACCCCACCAGCTCCGCCAACTACCAACGATGGCACAAATACTGAAAACCCACCAATTAACAACGGTAGTGGGAACACGATTACACCACCAGCCACAGGCAATAACGGCACAACAAGCCCAACCCCAATCACCCCAGCCCCACAAGCACCAGACTTGTCGCCTGTACGTGCCCAGATTTTGGCGCAAATCGATCAGTTTAATCTTACTGACGAGCAAAAAGGCGACTTGGCAGTTCTCATCAGTTTTGCTGAAACGACTGAAGATTTGGATAAAGTCAAGGCTCAGTTTGCCAAACTGACCAAACCAGCTACATCAGCTACTGAAGCAACAAAAGCAAAAACAGAGAGCAAAAACACCTTACCACAAACAGGTGAGGCTAGCTCCCTTGCACTAACAGGTTTGGGTCTGGTAGCGACCTTGGCAAGCCTTGGCTTGGTTCATCGTCGTCAGATTAACTAGTCAAACATAAGACCGACAACTACAAAAGCTGTCGGTTTTTTGCTGGTTCAATCAGTAAAAATGAGTTAACGACGGTTATCCCAGAATGTCAAAAAAGAGCTCTGCTATTTTTCAAAAGAATGCATATCAGAGATGAAAAACGGGCGCAACTATGCTATAATAATTAAGATAACAAAATAGAAAAGGTGGTTTTCATCATGGAAAAATGTCAGGTTATTTCGCATCCGCTGATTCAGCACAAGTTGTCTATCCTGCGGCGGACAACAACATCAACCAAGGATTTTCGTGAGTTGGTTAATGAAATTGCCATGTTGATGGGTTACGAGGTATTGCGTGATTTGCCTCTTGAGGACGTTGAGATTGAAACCCCTATTACCAAGACTGTGCAGAAACAGTTGACTGGTAAAAAGTTGGCTATTGTGCCAATTTTGCGGGCAGGTATCGGCATGGTGGATGGTCTTCTGAGCCTTGTTCCTGCGGCTAAGGTTGGGCACATCGGCATGTACCGTGATGAGGAAACCTTGACACCTGTTGAGTATTTGGTTAAATTGCCAGAGGACATCGACCAGCGCCAGATTTTTGTGGTTGATCCGATGTTGGCGACTGGTGGCTCAGCCATCCTAGCGGTTGATTCTCTGAAAAAGCGTGGCGCAACCAATATCAAGTTTGTCTGCTTGGTTGCAGCGCCAGAAGGGGTCGAAGCCCTCACAGCAGCCCACCCAGATGTGCCAATTTTCACGGCAGCATTGGATGAAAAACTCAACGAAAACGGCTATATCGTTCCAGGTCTTGGTGATGCGGGTGACCGTTTATTTGGGACTAAGTAGGTCTTGACACCGACAGGTTCTTAAAGATAGTTTAGTCGATACTAGTCAACAGAAGGGAAGAGGGCGATAGCTAAATCACCTTCCTTTCTTTTTGCTAAAAATGATAAGTTTTTTATTTGACCATTTTTGACCAATCGCTTATAATAGACCTATACTGAAACAAGAAAAGGAGACATTATGATTCCAGTAGTTATTGAACAAACCAGCCGTGGGGAACGTTCCTACGATATTTATTCTCGCTTATTAAAAGATCGTGTCATTATGCTGACAGGACAAGTTGAGGATAATATGGCAAACTCTATCATTGCCCAGTTGTTATTTCTAGATGCTCAAGACCCAACCAAAGACATTTACCTCTATATCAATACCCCTGGGGGATCTGTTTCTGCAGGTCTTGCTATCGTGGATACCATGAACTTTATCAAAGCTGATGTGCAGACGATTGTGATGGGGATGGCAGCTAGCATGGGAACAGTTATCGCTTCAAGTGGAACTAAAGGGAAACGGTTCATGTTACCAAATGCCGAGTACATGATCCATCAGCCGATGGGAGGTACTGGTGGCGGTACTCAGCAGACCGATATGGCTATTGCTGCTGAGCACTTGCTCAAGACCCGTAAACGTTTAGAGCAAATCTTAGCTGATAATTCTGGTAAGACTGTTCGTCAGATTCATAAAGATGGCGAACGCGATTACTGGATGACAGCTGAGGAAACCTTGGCTTATGGGTTTATTGATGAAATCATGACGAATAATGATTTGAAATAAGAACTAAAAAATGAGGAAGCTAGGATAATAATCCTGGTTTTTTCATTTTATTAGCGCTAACGAGGCGAAAAGAGTGGTTTGGAGCAACTGTTATCGGCTTTGCTGATTTTAGAGTTGCCCATGCACGGGTCATTAGGCGCTTTCGTGCCAATGTCTAATTGTCAAGTGTCTCAAGGCGTATAATCTTTGAAAGCTGAACCGTGAACACCTTGATCCCTGACAAGCAGATGTCGTCAGCTGAGTAGTCCTACTTAACTTTTCAGAGAGGGGTAACGGCTAATCAATTTCTGTCGAATTGTCCCCCTCTATTTTTGAGAAATAATCAGTTAGTCTGCCTGAACAGCTCTGCTATTTCCCAAAAAAAACACAGCTTTTATGGTATAATAGACGAAAGAGAAAAAAGGAGAAAAACTTGGAAGATTTTTCATTGGACATTCGCTTAAAACACCCTGATGATATGCTAAGCTTGTTTGGCAGTAATGAGCGCTACCTCAAGCTAATAGAGCAAGAGCTTGGTGTTACTCTGCATGCTCGGACGGAAGTGGTGCAGGTGCTGGGCGAAGAGGCAGCGGTTGAGTTGGCGAGATTGGTCATCGAGGCTTTGCTGGTGTTAGTCGGACGAGGCATGGTCATCGCGACACCTGATGTTGTGATGGCGATCAGTATGGCACGCAGCGGTGAGATGAACAAATTTGTCGCTCTCTATGAAGAGGACATCATCAAAGACAGCTACGGTAAGCCAATTCGAGTTAAAACGCTGGGTCAGAAGGTCTATGTCGATAGTGTCAAGAGCCATGATATCGTCTTTGGGATTGGTCCAGCAGGGACAGGAAAGACTTTTTTGGCGGTGACCTTGGCGGTAACAGCCCTCAAGCGGGGACAGGTCAAGCGGATTATCCTGACCCGCCCTGCGGTTGAGGCTGGTGAGAGTCTGGGCTTTTTACCGGGTGACCTCAAGGAAAAGGTCGACCCGTATCTGCGCCCTGTTTATGACGCCCTTTACCAGATTTTGGGCAAGGAGCAGACCGCTCGCTTGATGGAGCGGGAGATTATCGAGATTGCCCCTCTAGCCTACATGCGGGGACGGACACTGGACGATGCCTTTGTCATTCTAGATGAGGCACAAAACACTACCATCATGCAGATGAAGATGTTCCTGACCCGTCTGGGCTTCAATTCTAAGATGATTGTCAATGGTGATATCAGTCAGATTGACCTGCCCAGCAAGGTCAAGTCAGGCTTGATAGATGCCACAGAAAAATTGCAGGGCATTGCTGCGATTGACTTTGTGCATTTTTCCGCTAAAGACGTGGTGCGGCATCCTGTGGTAGCAGAAATTATCCAAGCGTATGAGGCAGAAGCTTAAGAATAATAGCAGAGCGTTTTCGTGAGTTTTGGAAAAAATTAGTGGAAAAATAGCGAGTAGCGACAGCAGGTAATGACATAAAAGAAAAAATTCACGATTCCCTTGACAAGTCAAGAATCTATGTTATAATAAATACCATCAAAACAGGAAGGAGTATAGCCATGAACACAGTAATCATGATTAATGTTAGACGTATACATGGAACAAGCCTCCTTTCTGACAAGCAAGAATAGGTCTATTTTTGTAGACCGTTGACCTGGGTGGCTATGTCCATCTAGGTTTTTTGTGTTTTTAAGGAGGAAGAGATGTTTGGTTTGATTTGGAGTTATATGCGGCAACACAAGTGGCGCTATTTATGGATTGCGGTTTTGATTGTGGTCTATGATGTGACCTTGCTAGTACCGACAAAGGTGACGCAGCGATTGGTGGATGAGCTCTCTCAGAAAAGTCTAACCCAAGAAAGTTTGATGAATGACATTTCGTTTTTGGTACTTGTTACCTTCATTGGCTATGTTTCTTCTCATCTTTGGCATAAACAGTTGTTCCAAGGATTGGTGGATTTTAAGTTTGGCTTGCAGCAGCAGGCATTTACGAAGCTGGTTCGTATGCGAACACCTTTTTATGAAAAATTCCGATCAGGGGATATGTTGACCCGCTTTTCGACCGATGTGGAAGGGTTGATGGAATTAGTAGGCTATGGATTGATGATTGTGGTGTATGCTGGAGGAATGATTGCCTTTATTCTTCCTGCTATGCTGATTTTATCCTGGCAAGTTACGCTTGTCTCCATGTTGCCCCTGATTGTCATGATGGCTTTGATGTATGCGATTAGTCGCAAACAAGACCAGTTGATCGAAGACAACCGTGAGGCGGTTGCCCAGCTTAATAATGAGGTTTTGGAAGTCGTAGAAGGGGTTCAAGTAACCCGTGCCTATAGCAGAAAAGCAAAATACAGAGTGAGCAGTTCCGCAAACGGACTCATGAATTGGCAGAGACAGGTAATCGTATTGGAGACTGGCAGTCTCTCTACAATCCAGTTGTGGTAACGCTACCAGGAATATCGACGGTAGCGGTCTTGTGGTTGGGAGCTCACTTTTTACAAAAAGGAGCTATTAGCCTCGGTCAGGTGTTGGCCTTACAATTGTATATGGTGTCTTTGATTGAGCCTTTTTGGATGATAGCGGATTTGTTATTGGTCTATCAGACAGGGAAAACTTCTTTTGAAAAAATCCATGAACTGATTGAGACTGGTGACGACATGGAAGCAGATGGTCAGCTCGTGCTGACAAAACCGCAGACCTATGCTTTTGAAAACTATCAGTTTACTTATCCGCAGGCAGAGCGGTACAGTTTACTAGGCATCAACTGGGTCTTGCAGGCAGGTCAGACGGTTGGGATTGTCGGAAAAACGGGTTCAGGTAAGACAACCTTGGTCCGTCAGTTTTTACGCCAATACCCTCTTGGTCAAGGGGCATTCACCATTGACGGGCGGTCTGTCTTGGACTATCGGCGGCGTTCGATTGAGACCTTGATTGGCTATGTGCCGCAGGAGCATGTGCTCTTTTCTAAGTCGGTCAGAGACAATATTCTGCTGGGAAATCCTGCTGCGTCAGCCCAGGATCTGGCAGCAGCGATTGAGATGGCGGCCTTTACTGAGGATGTTGAACGGATGGCAGATGGTTTGGAGACCATGATTGGGGAGCGGGGCTTGTCCATTTCAGGTGGGCAAAAGCAGCGGATTTCCATCGCTCGTGCCCTGATTCGTCAGCCAGAACTGCTGATTTTGGACGACTCATTGTCTGCGGTCGATGCCAAGACCGAGCGGCTAATTATCCAGCGCTTGCAAGAGGAGCGTCAGGGTAAGACAAACCTCATCGTTGCCCACCGCTTATCTGCGGTTCACCATGCGGATTGAGTCTTGGTTTTAGATGACGGTCAAATCATCGAAGAGGGACGACCAGCAGACTTGCTGGCGGCAGGTGGCTGGTATGCTGACCAGTACAACCGCCAGCAAACACAGAAAGGAGGGCAATAATGACAGTTATTCTTACCTTAATCAAGGAAATCAAGCAGGTTAAGTGGCTCTTTTTCTGGGCAGTCGTGCTCTTTTTACTAGGAACGATGGCCAGTCAGTTAGCCCCCATGATGCTTCAGACAGCGATTGATGCTCATCTGCGTCCACTGACGGGACAAACTGTCTTTCAAGCGTCAGCTTTTCTTCAACTGATGAGTGGCTACTTGCTCCTCTTACTCATGGGAGCGGGATTAACTTACTGGGCGTCACGTTTGCTACGGAGGTCGGGCAATCAAATTGTTGCAGATTTGCGCAATCGCGCCTACGATGTGATGCAGAATTTGCCGATTGCTTACTTTTCAGACAAGCCAGCAGGGCAGTTGGCGACACGGATTGTCAACGACACAGAGACCTTGCGCAATGATTTCTACGGGATTTTGGTCAATCTCCTGACCAATTTCTTACGGGTGGTTTTAACCTATGGGATTGTTTTTTATTTGAATCTTGCTCTGGGAGCTATCTTGCTCTTGCCAGTCTTTTATCTGGTGCAGCTGCTTTACAAGAAGCTGACAGACCAGCCGACCAAGGACTTTTTTGAGGCCAGAAGTCAGGTCAATACTCAAGTCAACGAGACCATGAATGGGGCTAGTCTCTTGCAACTTTATGGTCAGGAGGAGGCAGTTCTAAGCGAGTTTGAAGCAGCTGCAGGTCATTTGTTGGATGCCGACAAGCGGATTATTTGGGGCCAGTCTATTTCATCTTGGCCTTTGACAGAATTTATTCGTAATCTGGTCGTGACAGTCATTTTGACCTTGGGGGGTTACCAATTTCTCTCTGGAAAGGTAGCCATTACCCCTGGACGGCTCTTTCTCTACCTCAACTACATGGTGGACTTGTTTGATTTGATGGGTGCGCTGGTGCGGCAATTTCCCAATATTCAGCGTTCTATCGAGACTGGTAAGCGAGTTCAAGAGTTGCTGGGTGAGGAGACCGAGATGGATGCGGCAGCAGAGCTGGTGATGACAGATGGTCGTGTGATCTTTGACCATGTTAGCTTTGCTTATGAAGAGGGGCAAGCGACCCTGTCAGACATCAACCTCGTCGCTGAGAAAGGGCAGACCATCGATCTGGTCGGACATACAGGTTCTGGTAAGTCTTCTCTGATGAACTTTCTCTACCGTTTTTATGAGCCAATTCAAGGACAGATTTTGGTGGATGGTCAAGCTATTGACCAGTTTTCACGAGAAAGCCTGAGGCGCTATATGGGCATTGTCTTGCAAGATCCTTACCTATTCACAGGCACCATTGCCAGCAATGTTGCCATGGATCAGGCGGATGTAGATGACGAGGCCATTATCGTAGCTCTGGAGAAAGTTGGAGCAGCTGATTTGTTAGCTAGACTAGACAAGGGCATCCATGAGCCTGTGGTGGAAAAGGGAGCAGCCTTCTCCAGCGGCGAGCGCCAGCTCATTGCCTTTGCTCGAACGCTCTTTTCCAATCCCAAGCTCTTAATCTTAGATGAAGCGACATCGCATATTGACACAGAGACGGAAGAGGTCATCCAGCTAGCCATGGAGGTGGTCAAAGAAGGTCGCACAACCTTTATCATCGCTCACCGCCTGTCCACCATTCAACACGCTGACCAGATTTTGGTCTTGGATAAGGGGCGTATCGTCGAGCGAGGCAGGCCTGAGGACTTGCTGGCTCAAGATGGAGTCTATGCCCACATGTATCAGATTCAACAGAACGTTTAGGTGATTTGATGGAAAACTATGGCTATGGTTTAAAACCGAGGTCAGACCAAAAACAAGACGGTAGACTAGTGTCTGAGACCAGGCAGAGCTATCAAATTGGTTTGGTCACAGGCGAGGTGATTACGGTCAAAAAACGTTATGGAGAGCCCAACTATGTGGTTGGCGATCTTGTTCAGTTAACTGAACAGAAGGGGCGATTGGTGATTGAACGCTTGTTGACGCGTGAACAGGTAGTCAAAAAAGCAGTTAATCATAGCCTGAAAGACTATCGTCAGTTAGAAGCCAGTCAGATTCTAGCTAGCAATGTGGATCAGCTCTTTATCCTGATTGCGCTTGACCAGAATTTCTCTCTATCTAAGCTAGAGCGATTTATCCTTGTCTTTCAGCAGGACGGACAAGAACTCCATGTTCTGCTGACTAAGAAGGATTTATGTTCGCAGGTGGATGACACATTAGCGCATTTATCCAGTCTCTATCCTCATATTCGCTTTACAGCTTTAAGCATCTTTGATGACCAATCCCTTGCTGTGGTTAAGCGTCAGCTCATTCCACAAAGCATAGGTTTGATGATTGGTGCTTCAGGGGCAGGAAAGTCCAGCCTCCTTAACCGTTTGCTGGGGCAGGATTTGGAGCGAACTGAGGCGGTGAAAAAGCGTGATGGCAAGGGCAAGCACACCACGACAGGGACGACCCTCCATGTTTTGGAGGAGCTGGATTACTGTTTGATTGATAGCCCTGGCTTTAAGGGGATTGACAGTCAAGAGGTGGTTTCAGCAGTCAGCCTTTTTGATGATATTGTGGCTTTGGCTGACAGCTGTAAGTTTTCGGACTGCCAGCACAAGACAGAACCTGGCTGTGCGGTTAAGGCAGCAGTTGTCAGTGGTGAGCTTTCTAAGGAAAAGTTGGATCGCTATCACTATCAGGCCGACAACATTAAACAGTTTACTGCAAGATGAGCGTAAAAAGGTGGCAGGCGATCTGCTGCCTTTTCTTTCTTGGGTTATCTTCTGCATTTTATAGGGAAGTATGTTATAATAAGGCAAAGTAAAGAAGAGAGGTGAGTTGTGTCATGTATATTGAACTCATTGATGAAACTGGACAGGTCTCTGAGGAGATATTGATCCAAACCAGAGAAATTTTAGAATTTGCGGCAGCTAAGTTGGGCAAGGTCGGCAAGGAAATGGCAGTGACCTTTGTGGACAATGCCCGCAGTCACGAGTTAAATGTGCTCTATCGCGGTGTAGACCGACCAACCGATGTGATTAGTTTAGAATATAAGCCAGAAATGCCCATTGTCTTTGATGATGAGTTAGCAGAAGATACTGATTTAATGGAGATGATGGCGGAATTTGATAGTTACATCGGTGAGTTATTTATCTCCATTGACAAGGCGGCAGAGCAGGCTCTAGCGTATGACCATTCCTACGAACGAGAGATGGGCTTTTTAACAGTGCATGGTTTTTTGCACATCAATGGCTATGACCATCAGACACCAGAAGAAGAAGCAGAAATGTTTGGCTTGCAAGAGGAGATATTGACAGCTTATGGACTTAAAAGAGACTGATGTAAAGGTTTATCAAAAATCTGACCCCATTGAGCCCAAAGCAGAGCGTCAAAAGTGGAAAAACAGCAATTTCATCAATAGTTTTGAATTTGCTTGGTCAGGCATAAAGACAAGTTTTGTGCAAGAGCGCAACATGAGAAAGCATGTACTATCAGCAGCTGTCGTTCTTCTTGCCGGTCTGTTTTTCAAGGTGTCTACGACTGAGTGGCTGATTTTGTTGCTTTGCATCTTTGGAGTGATTTGCATGGAAATTGTCAATTCAGCCATTGAAAACGTTGTTGACTTGGCGAGTGATTACCATTTTTCTATGCGAGCAAAAAATGCTAAGGACATGGCAGCGGGAGCGGTTTTGATGATGTCTTTTTTAGCTGTTATTGTTGGCTTCATCATCTTTTTGCCCAAGTTATGGGCTTTGTTCTCCTGAGAAAGGAGCATCATGACGCAAGATTATATTTCTTATATCCGCTCAAAAGTCGGACATGACAAGATTATGCTGACCTTTGCTGGTGGGATTTTGACCGACGAAGCAGGTAGGATTCTCTTGCAACGGCGGGGTGATTTTAACAGTTGGGGTCTTCCTGGGGGGGGGGATTGTGTCATAATAATGACAGGTGCTTAAAACGCTGTTAAATCGAGGATTTGAGCGTTCTACAATCTGTTCTTAAGGAGGATATTATCACATTTAGAAAATATAATTGCTTAGGCAAGAACAATTTAGAGTGTNCATTTAGAAAATATAATTGCTTAGGCAAGAACAATTTAGAGTGTTCTTGCCTTTTTTATTTTACAGGGAGGAAAATCGTGGAACTTGCAGAATCAACTCGCCTAGGTGTTGTTAGCTATCTCATGATTGTTATGGGAGTTACATCATCTAAAGCAACAGACATGTTGAAAGAATTAGAAACAAGTGGGCTGGTTAATATTGCTACAACTGGTCAACTAGCACTCAAAGTATTGGAGGACAATCATGAAACGCATTAGTGCAAATCAGTATCAAACATCAGAACGGTATTACAAGCTCCCAAAACTCTTATTTGAGAGTGAGCGATACAAGGACATGAAGTTTGAGGTTAAAGTCGCTTATGCCGTCTTAAAAGACCGTTTGGAACTGTCCCTAAGTTCAGGTTGGATTGATGAAGACGGTTCAATCTATCTCATCTATTCCAATTCTAGTTTAATGGAGCTTCTTGGGTGTTCTAAGTCCAAACTCCTGTCCATCAAAATGAATCGGTTACACTAAACTAGACAGAATTTATAAAGTGTTCTACACTAAAGAAAACAGGAGAACTCTATGTCTAGAAAAATCCGTCGTCAATTTAGTGATGACTTTAAGCAACAAATTGTTGA